>JAUXXN010000534.1 GCA_030684755.1 Hydrogenophaga sp. | reverse complement strand
CCATGCGCTTGTTGATGAGAGACTGCTGCGCAATGGTCAGCACGTTGTTCGTGATCCAGTACAGCACCCGGCCGGACGGGAAGAAGAAGAACATGACCGAGAACATCAGCGGCATCATCCACATCAGCTTGGCCTGCAGCGGATCGGGCGGCAGCGGGTTCAGCGCGGTCTGGATCATGGTGGTCACGGCCATCACCAGCGGCAAGATGTAGTATGGGTCGGGCGATGAAAGGTCGGTGATCCAGGCCATCCAGGGCGCGTTTCGCATTTCCACGCTGGACAGCAGAACCCAGTACAGCGCAATGAACACGGGAATCTGGATCAGAATAGGGAAGCAGCCACCCAGCGGGTTGACCTTCTCTTCCCGGTACATCTTCATCATTTCCTGCTGCATCTGCTGCGGGTTGCCCTTGAGACGCTCACGCATTTCCATGATGCGCGGGTTGATTGCCTTCATCTTGGCCATGCTCTTGTAAGCGCTGGCGTTGAGCCAGTAAAAAGCCGCCTTGATCACCACCACCAGCAGCACGATGGCCCAGCCCCAGTTCTGCACAAAGCCATGGATTTTCTCCAGCAGCCAGTACAGCGGCTTGGCCAAAATGGTGAGCCAACCGTAGTCTTTCACCAGCTCCAGGCCGGGGGTCAGTGCTTCGAGCACTTTCTCAGCTTGTGGGCCCACAAAGAGCATCGCCTGCTGGCTGTGCGTCTGGCCCGGAGCCACAGCGGGCAGGGCGGTGATGGCGCCCACGGCGTAGAGGTTGTTGTCGATCTTGCGCGCAAAGTTGTCGCGCGCCACGCCCTCGCCCAGTATCCAGGCGGTGGCAAAGTAGTGCTGCACCATGGCCACATAGCCATTGGTTGCCGTCTTCTCGAAATCGGTCTTGTTCTTTTCGATGTCAGCGAAGTCAACCTTCTGGTACTTCTTGAGCTCGGTGTAAATGGCCGGACCGGTGAAGGTGGAATAGAACGGGGTTTCGCTGCTGAGCTTGTTGCCGTCGCGCACCAGTTGCAAGTACAGCTGCGGGCTCACGGTCTGGCCGCCGTTGTTCACCACATCGTGCTGCACCGTCATGTCGTAGCGACCGCGCGTCAAGGTGTAGGTCTTGACCAGCTTCACGCCGCCCACCTCGGCCGACTCAAAGCGCACCTGCAACTCGTTCTGACCATCGGCTAACGACGTGGGGCCGGGCAACAGCGTCATCGGGGTCTTGTGGGTCGGGAAGCTGCCGCCAATCAAACCGCTCTGCGCCACATAGGTGCTGTTGACCGTCTGGGTCAGCAAGGTGAACGGCTTGTCTTCCTGGTCTTCGCTGGAGCCTGTGGCTTCGGCGTGCTTGAACAGTTGGGCTTCAATGATCGATCCGCCTTCGCTGTTGAACACCAGCTTGAGCACGTCGGTGGTGATCTCGTGGCGCACAGCGGCGGCACTTGGCGCGCCCGCAGGCGTTTCACCACCCGCAGCGGCTATGCCCACAGCAGCCGGCAAGCTGGCATCCGCCGCTGGCGCCTGAGCAGCCACCGGGGCCGGTGCGGTCACGGCAGATGTTGGGAAAAAGGTGGGTTTTTGGCCGTTGTGGATTTGCCACTTGTCCCAGATCAGGACCATCGAAAGACCAAAAACCACCCACAGGATGGATCGACGGATGTCATTCATGACGGGTTCTTCTTTTCTGAGGGAGGTGAAATCAGTCGGGAAAACAAGGCCGGGGCGGTCTCGGGCACGGCATCAAAGCCGCCGTCACACCACGGATGGCAACGGCCCAAGCGCTTGAGCGTGAGGTAACTGCCCGCCAACGCACCGTGGCGCTCCAAAGCGCCCAGAGCATAAGCCGAACACGTGGGCTCAAAACGGCAACTGCTGCCCAACGCAGGGCTGAGCAGCAAGCGGTAGCCTTTGACCAAGCCCAACAGGCCTTGTCGCGGCCAGTCAGACAGCATGGCGCACCTTGTGTGAAACGGGCACAGAAGCCTCAGGAGCCCTCGCAACATGCGCCCGCTGCGCCACCCGGTCCAGCAATTGATCGAGCTCGGCCCGCACGGCGCGCTTGAGGGCGTCCGACGTCGCGCTCACAAATTGTTTGCGGCTGAATTCACTGCGCAGACGAACGACCAGCGCCGCCTGAGGCAACTGCTGGGCTTTTTCGCGAGCGGCTTCGTAAATCTGGCGCCGAATAGCGTTTCGCGTGACGGCACGGCGCGCCCAACGCTTGGGCAGGAGTACACCCAACCAAGCATCGGCCACAGGGAAAAGCGCCCGACCTGCGTGGGCGCTTTCGTGCGCGGCGTCCAACGCCACACGGTGCAAGGCGAAGTGGGGGGTTTTGGCCACGAGGGCACCCGCCATAACGGCTTGAAATTGCTGCTTTGACTTGAGCTGCTGCACCACTGTTGAACCCTCAGGCCCACTCAGTGGGAACGCCGGGCTGGCCGACAACGGCACAGCACATGCTGGCTCAGACGGCC
>JAUXXN010000530.1 GCA_030684755.1 Hydrogenophaga sp. | reverse complement strand
TGCCGTCTGGGCGGTGCTGGCTCGGTTTCATCCGCAGCGCCAGTTTCTGCACGATGCTTTGGCAGGCACGCGTCTGGTGCACCACAAGCCCGAGCTGCCAGCCAAAAGACGCAAGTTGTGGCAACGTTGAAATGTACGAGCACCCGCCCATGAAAAGCGACACATCATACGAAGCAACCGACGCCCAAAAACGTCGCAATGGGCTCGACCGAGTGTGGCACGCTTTCGGCTATTCGCTGGAGGGCTTGCGCGCTGGGTGGAGGGAAACCGCATTCAGGCAGGAGGTCGTCGCGTCGATCGTGATGCTGCCCCTCGCCTTCTGGATCGGGCAGACCTGGATCGAGGTTGCGCTTCTGGTGGGCGCCGTGCTGATCGTGCTGATCGTCGAGTTGCTCAACTCCGGTGTCGAGGCTGCCATCGACCGCATCGGCCCCGAGTGGCACGAGCTTTCCAAGCGATCCAAAGACATGGGCAGCGCGGCGGTGCTGCTGAGCTTGGTGCTGTGCGCAGGCGTCTGGACTGCGGCACTCTGGGCTCGATTCTTCTGACATTTTTTAACCCTCACCTCCCATGAGCACCCCCCATTTTTCTGTTTGTGTGTATTGCGGCTCCCGTCCGGGCAGCCGCCCGGAATTTGCTGAAACAGCCAAGGCTGTGGGGCACTGGATCGGCAGCCACGGCGGACAGCTGGTTTACGGCGGCGGCAACAACGGCCTGATGGGTATTGCCGCCCAGGCCGCGCTGGACGCCGGCGGCCGCGTGGTGGGCATCATTCCCAAGGCGCTGGTGGAGAAAGAATGGGCCAAAACCAACTGCACCGAACTGCATGTGGTGGACACCATGCACGAGCGCAAACGCCTGATGGCCGAACACGCCGACGCCTTCCTGGCGCTGCCCGGCGGCATCGGTACGTTCGAAGAGTTTTTTGAGGTCTGGACCTGGCGCCAATTGGGCTACCACGACAAACCCATCGGCCTGCTCAACGAGGCCGGTTACTACGACGGCTTGCTCGCTTTCCTGCGAAGCGGGGTTGAACAGCAGTTCATGAGCCCGTGGCAGATGGATCTCATCCGGGTGAGCGACTCAGCGCAGCAGTTGTTGCCGGAGCTGGTGCAGGCGGCGGGCCTGTCACCCGAGGCCCGGCTGGAATCTATTTGAGCGCCCGGACGCTCAGACGGCGGTTTCGTCTTCTTCGCCGGTGCGGATGCGCACCACCCGCTCGACCGAGGTCACGAAAATCTTGCCGTCGCCAATTTTCCCGGTGTGTGCCGCACGGATGATGGCATCCACGCAGCGGTCCACGTCGTCTGTCTTGACCACCACTTCGAGCTTGACCTTGGGCAGAAAGTCCACCACGTATTCCGCGCCACGGTAAAGCTCGGTGTGGCCCTTTTGACGGCCAAAGCCTTTTACTTCGGTCACGGTGAGACCAGTTACGCCCTGTTCGGCCAACGCCTCGCGCACCTCTTCCAGCTTGAATGGTTTGATGATGGCGGTGATTTGCTTCATGCGAACAGCTCCAGGCAACTAAAGAAATAATTCAAAAATGTATCACGCACACCGCGCCGATGTGCGCGACCTAAGCCAGGCCGCCCATTCAAGCCCGGTATTTGCTGGTGATCGGGTAACGCCAGTCTTTTCCAAAACTGCGGTGCGTCACACGAACGCCTACAGGGGCTTGGCGGCGTTTGTATTCGTTGATGCGGATCAGGCGCACCACTTTGTCGACATCGGCCGCGCTGTAGCCCTCGGCCACGATATGGGCCGGGCTCTCGTCGTTTTCCATGTAGCGCTCAATGATCGCGTCGAGCACGGCGTACTCGGGCAGGCTGTCCTGGTCTTTCTGGTCGGGGCGCAGTTCAGCGCTGGGGGGCCGGGTGATGATGCGCTCGGGAATCGGGTTGGCACCGGTACCGTAGGGGTCGTGCGCGTTGCGCCAGTGCGCCAGGCGAAACACCGCCGTCTTGGCCACATCCTTGATCACCGCAAAACCGCCCGCCATGTCGCCGTACAGCGTGCAGTAACCGGTGGCCATTTCGCTCTTGTTGCCCGTGGTCAGCACAATGCCGCCAAACTTGTTGGACAACGCCATCAACAAGGTGCCGCGTATGCGGGCCTGTAGGTTTTCTTCGGTGGTGTCTTCGGGCAGGCCGGCAAATTCACCCGCCAGGCTGGCCTTGAAGGCTTCGAATTGCGGCGCAATGTCGATCTCGTCGTATCGCACGCCCAGGCGCTCGGCCATGTCGCGCGCATCAATCCATGAAATGTCGGCCGTGTAGGGCGACGGCATCATCACCGTGCGTACCCGGTCTGCGCCCAGCGCATCCACCGCTATAGCCAGCACCAGCGCCGAATCTATGCCGCCTGACAGCCCCAGCAGCGCCGAGGGAAAACCGTTTTTCCCGATGTAGTCGCGCACCCCCAGCACCAAGGCATGCCACAGGTCGGCATCGGCGCTGTGGTCACGGTCGGTGCTGGCTTCAATTCTCCAGCCAGCCCCTTGGCGGTGAAACGTGCAGCCAAACAGCGTTTCTTC
>JAUXXN010000524.1 GCA_030684755.1 Hydrogenophaga sp. | reverse complement strand
GTGGTGATTTCCCGTTCCGGCGAAATCGTCATCCACGACGACATTGGTCGCGAGCGTGAGCGCCACAAGGTGCCTTACGGTGCGATCCTCGCCGTCAAGGCCGACCAGGCCATCAAGGCCGGTGCCGTGCTGGCCAACTGGGACCCGCTGACCCGACCCATCATCACGGAATTCGCCGGTCAGGTGAAGTTCGAGAACGTGGAGGAAGGCCTCACCGTGGCCAAGCAGGTCAACGATGTGACTGGCTTGTCCTCGCTGGTGGTGATCGATCCGAAGCACCGTGGTTCGACCAAGGTGGTGCGTCCACTGGTCAAGTTGCTGGACCCCCAGGCCAACGAAGTGAAGATCCCTGGCACCGACCACTCGGTGACGGTGGGTTTCCCCATTGGTTCCTTGCTCGAAGTGCGCGACGGTCAGGAAGTCGGTCCAGGCCACGTGCTGGCCCGCATTCCGGTCGAAGGCCAGAAGACGCGCGACATCACCGGCGGTCTGCCGCGTGTGGCCGAGCTGTTCGAAGCCCGTTCGCCCAAAGATGCTGGTAAGCTGGCCGAAATGACCGGCACCGTGTCCTTCGGTAAAGAGACCAAAGGAAAAGTGCGCCTTCAGATCACCGATCCCGAAGGCCATGTGTGGGACGACCTGATCCCCAAAGAAAAGAACATCTTGGTGCACGAAGGCCAAGTGGTCAACAAAGGCGAAGGCGTGGTGGACGGTCCGGCCGATCCGCAGGACATCCTGCGTCTGCTGGGTATCGAAGCCCTGTCGCGTTACATCGTGGACGAAGTGCAGGATGTATACCGCTTGCAGGGTGTGAAGATCAACGACAAGCACATTGAAGTGATCGTGCGCCAGATGCTGCGCCGCGTGGTGGTTGAGGCTGTGGGTGATTCGTCCTACATCAAGGGCGAGCAGGTGGAGCGTTCGGAAATCCTGAACACCATCGACGCTTTGCGCGCCGAGGGCAAGATTCCACCGACCTACACCAACGTGTTGCTGGGTATCACCAAGGCGTCCCTGTCGACCGACTCGTTCATCTCGGCGGCTTCCTTCCAGGAAACCACCCGGGTGCTGACCGAGGCGGCCATCATGGGCAAGCGCGACGAGCTGCGTGGCCTGAAGGAAAACGTGATCGTGGGTCGTTTGATCCCAGCAGGTACCGGCATGGCATACCACGAAGCGCGCAAGGTCAAGGAAAGGATGGACGACGAAGAGCGCCGCGCCATTTCCGAAGCCGACGCGCTGTCGCTGGCAGCCGACCAGGCAGACCACGCCGATGTGTCCATCGGTAGCGATGCCGCTGAATAAGGCCGACGCCGCAAACAGGCTCACCGCCTGACCAGCAAAAGCCCCCGACCATTTGGCTGGGGGCTTTTTTCATGGCGGTGGGTTTTCATCACCATGGTGTCTGCGGGGGCTGGGTTATATTTCTTGGGATCTCAGGCAATCATTGCGGCCAGATGCTGCATAGAGGGCTTGTCCGTACCGTAAACGCCTGACCTAGAAGGAGTTGAACCCATGTCTACTGCGTCGTGGATCTTTTTGGCTGTGGGCCTGTTGGTTTTTTTCTGGGCAGTCGGTGCCTACAACCGGTTGGTCCGCTTGAAAAACGCCATTGCCAACGCTTTTGGTCAGATCGACGTTCAGCTCAAGCGCCGTTACGACCTGATTCCCAACTTGGTTGAGGTGGCTCGAAAATACCTCGCCCACGAAGCGCAGACGCTGGAGGCGGTGATTGCCGCCCGAAACCAAGCCCGTGCCGCCGAGCAAACCGCAGCGGGCAGTCCGCTCAATGCGGGTGCACTGGGCGCACTCATGGGTGCAGAGCAGATGCTGGGTGGCGCTTTGGGGCGCTTGTTTGCGGTGGCCGAGGCCTATCCCGATCTGAAGGCCGACCAGACCATGCGCGAATTGAGCGAAGAGCTGGCGAGCACCGAAAACCGCATTGGTTTTGCGCGCCAAGCTTACAACGACCATGTGCTTGAATTCAACAACGCGGCGGCCCAGTTCCCCACGCTCATCGTGGCTCGGCTCTTCAACTTCGCAACCCAGTCGATGCTGGCGTCCACCACCAACGAGCTCGAGCGTCAGGTTGTCAAAGTGAGCTTCTAAGATGCACCGCCCCAGGCGAATCCGGTGGTGCGAGCCCCTGACTGAGGCGGTGCCGTGCTGATTTTTGAATCTCAGCGCGAAGCCCGCAACGAAACGCGCAAGCTGTTGTTTGCGTTCGTGCTGGCCGTGTTGTTGCTGGTGTTGGCCATGAACGCTGCGCTGGCGTTGGCATGGGGCTTGACCTGGGGTTTCTGGGTACCGGGCGACATGCGGTTTCCTCGCTATTTCTTTGAGGTCAACAGCGGCGTGGTGCTGTTGTTTGTGTTGGGTGGCTGGTGGGTGGAAACATCTCGCTTGGCCGATGGTGGTGGTCGGCGGTTGGCCGAGCAAATGGGTGCGCGCCCGGC
Source organism: Hydrogenophaga sp. (assembly GCA_030684755.1). Lineage (GTDB taxonomy): Bacteria > Pseudomonadota > Gammaproteobacteria > Burkholderiales > Burkholderiaceae_C > Hydrogenophaga. The sequence continues at coordinate 505 of JAUXXN010000524.1, read as the reverse complement.
GCAGCCTTCGTCCGACTTCGATGAGCAGCGGTTTCGAAACATTGTTGAAGAAATGGCGGTGTCCTCGGGAATGAAACCCCCGCTGGCCATGGTGCTGGCGCGCGACGCCAGCATCAACGCCTTTGCCACCGGTTGGGACGAAGACGACGCTGTGGTTGCCGTGACCCGGGGCGCGCTGGACTTGTTGTCACGCGACGAGTTGCAGGGCTTGGTGGCGCACGAGTTCAGCCACATCCGCGAGGGCGACACCCGGTTGAACATGCGGCTCATTGGCATGGTGTTTGGTCTGGAAATGCTCTACCGCATGGGCCAGCACTTGTTTGAACCCGATGTGAAAGACCGGCGCATGGCGGCGGCTCTGTTGGGTTTGGCCATTATGGCCGCCGGTTGGTTGGGCTGGGTGGCGGGCCACGCCTTACAAGCCGCCGTGTCGCGCCAGCGCGAATACCTGGCCGATGCACGCGCTGTGCAGTGGACCCGCAACCGCGATGGCCTGGGCGGCGTG
>JAUXXN010000500.1 GCA_030684755.1 Hydrogenophaga sp. | reverse complement strand
AAGAGGTTGCGGAGCAGTTGCATCGGGCAGATCGATGGACGGTGTTCTTGGACTATGTAATCTCCAAAATCACCCGGCCTTTGCCCCCTTGGGGGGCGCCAAATCAGCTGGCAACGGGGATCTAACTGCCGGATTTAGGGTAATTCCACCTTAAGTGCAGTAGCCAGAAGGCCGGTCCACTCCGTGCACCAGCTACAGCCGGTAGGGATTGTGTATCACCATATTCCACCACCATTTACCACCGCAAGATTTAGGCGGATTTAGACCGCCGTTAACAGCAATCCGGTCCGCTTTGCCGGTGCTAGCCAATACATGCTCATTCGTGTGCGGCAAGGTTGCCAGCAGTTGGGCAATGTAGGGCGTTAGGGGAATGGTGCGGTTGCCACGCTTGCCCACATGAAGGCGGCAAGATCTTCATGGCGGGCACCGGTCAGCAGCAAGGCGGGCAGGTTGACGGATGCGGGGCGGTTGCTCAGTTGTTCCGCACCGGTCCGCTTGCCGGGCACCTGGGCAGCCTCAAGAGCATCGGTGCGGCGGGTGCTGCTGGGCAATCTCTCCGCAGTGGAAGCGGCCCAGCCCTATCGGTCGGCTTGGGGTATAGGCGGGAAATACCGCAACGTTATCGAAGCACGGGCGGCTTGGTGTTTGCCGGTCAGTGCTTCGCTGATTGAAACCGGTCAGATGATAAAGTAGAAAACCCCGGAAATCTTGCAATTTCCGGGGTATCTATTTGGTGCGGCTGGCAGGAATTGAACCCACGACCCCTTGGTTCGTAGCCAAGTACTCTATCCAACTGAGCTACAGCCGCGAAGCCTTAGATTATACCAGTTTTATTAGCCCAAATTTTCGATATTCTAAAAATAATCTTGGTAGGCCGTGTAGGACTTGAACCTACGACCAAAGGATTATGAGTCCTCTGCTCTAACCAACTGAGCTAACGGCCCCAAGAACCCTAGATTGTAGATGCATGTCAGGGCGACTCACTTGCCATGGCTTAGTGCGTTGCTCACCAGCTTAGAAGTCACATCCACGATCTGGATCATGCGTTCGTAAGGCATGCGTTGCGGGCCGATGACACCCAGGGTGCCGACCACCTGGCCATCCACTTCATAGGGAGCCGTGACCACCGAGAGGTCTTCAAAAGGCACCACCTGGCTTTCGCCACCGATGTAGATACGCACACCATCCGCCTGCGCCGAAACGTCAAGCAAGCGAATCAACTGGGTTTTTTGCTCAAAAAGATCGAACATACGGCGCAGGTTGCCCATGTCGCTCGACAACTCGCTCACAGACAACAAATTGCGCTCGCCGGAAACAACCACCTTTTCTGGGGCAGAGTCTGCCTCGGCACCAATTTCGACGGCAGTTTTCATCAGGTCGGCAATTTCACCGCGCAACGCATCCACCTCGGTCTTGAGCCGTTCGCGCACCGCTTCCATGGCCAAGCCCGAATAGTGGGCATTGAGAAAATTGGCCGCTTCCAGCAGTTGCGACTGTGTGAAGTTGACCTGGGTATGGATGATGCGGTTTTGCACATCGCCTTCTGGAGACACGATGATCACAAGTACACGGCGCTCGGAGAGACTCAAAAATTCGATGTGGCGAAACACCGAGGCGCGGCGCGGTGCCATGACCACCCCGACAAAATGCGACAGGTTCGACAACATGTTCGCTGCATGGCTGATGACGCGCTGGGGCTGTCCGGCGTCGAAGCCTTGCCCAGACATTTCGCTCATGGGTGCGAACCGGTCACGTCGAATCGTGAGCATGGTGTCCACAAACAGGCGGTAACCCCTGGCTGTGGGAATGCGGCCTGCTGATGTATGAGGGCTGGTGATGAGGCCCAACTCTTCCAAATCACTCATCACATTGCGGATGGTGGCTGGAGAAAGCTCCATCCCGGCTGCTTTGGCAAGGGTGCGCGAGCCAACGGGCTGTCCGTCGGCAATGTAGCGCTCGACGAGAGCTTTGAGCAGCAGCTTGGCACGGTTGTCTAACATTGTTTCATTTTAGAAGGCTATGCTGTGCGCAGCCGCTGCTAATCAAGGGTTTTCGGGCAAACCACGACAAAGAAGCTATGTTGTAATTTGCAAATGAGTTTGCCAACCGACACCCAGCATGTGCCGCACCGAGAAAGTCGACCGCTTCGCTTTTCGCATGTGGTCATCATCGGCAAATACCATGCGCCCGGCTCACGCCACGCGGTGGATGAAATTGCTCACTTTTTGCATGCAGAAGGCTGCGACGTGTCGTTGGAGCAAGAAACAGCGCTCAACACCGGTCTGCTCCAGTACCCCGCTCTTGACGTACCGGCCATGGGCAACACCTGCGACTTGGCCTTGGTGGTGGGTGGTGACGGCACAATGCTCGGCATAGGCCGTCAACTGGCCCGTTACGGGGTGCCTCTGGTGGGCATCAACCAGGGCCGACTGGGCTTCATCACCGATATCCCGTTTGAAAGCTATCGCGAAAAGCTGCGGCCCATGCTGCGCGGCGAGTACGAAGACGACCCGCGCGCCCTGATGGCGGCCAGCGTGTGGCGTGACGGTCGCTGCGTGTTTGAGGCGACCGCGTTGAACGATGTGGTGGTGAACCGCGGTGGGGTAGCCAGCATGATTGAGCTTCGGGTGGAGGTGGATGGCCATTTCGTGGCCAACCAGCGCGCAGACGGCTTGATCATTTCCTCGCCCACAGGCTCCACCGCCTATGCGCTGTCGGCTGGCGGACCGCTGCTGCACCCGGCCATCGGTGGCTGGGTGATGGTGCCGATTGCACCGCACACGCTCTCCAACCGCCCCATTGTGCTGCCCTCTCAAAGCGAAATTGCGGTGGAAATCGTGTCTGGCAAAGACGCCAGCGCCAACTTCGACATGCAGTCGCTCACCAGCCTGATGCACGGCGACCGCATTGTTGTGCGCCGCTCTGAACACGCCCTGCGGCTGCTGCACCCGGTGGGCTGGAGTTATTTCGATACCCTGCGTAAAAAACTGCACTGGAACGAAGGGGCCTGAAAGGCCGGTCACAAT
>JAUXXN010000465.1 GCA_030684755.1 Hydrogenophaga sp. | reverse complement strand
GGTCAGCATGTGCCCCACCTTGGGCGGGCGCGTGGCCCAGCTCGACGCCACCCAGGCCAGCGCGGCGCCGGGCGTGCGCCATGTGCTGGCTGTGGAGCCGCTGAACGGCGGCACTGGCTCTGTGGCGGTGATCGCGGGCCGCCCCTGGCAAGCGCAGCGTGCTTTGGGCTTGGTAACCGTGACCTGGGACCACGGCGCACTGGCCGCCTTCAACAGCGACGCCGTGATGACCCAACTGGCCCAGACCCTGGAAGACGGCGCCAAAGGTTTCAGCTACTACAGCACCGGCAACGTGGACGCAGCGCTGCAAGGCGCGGCCCGCAGCGTGAGCGCCGAATACCGTGCGCCCTACCTGGCGCACGCCACCATGGAGCCCATGAACTGCACCGTGCTGCTGAAGGACGGCCGGGCCACGGTGTGGGTGTCCACCCAGGTGCCTAGCATGGCGCGCAATGCAGTGGCGGCGGTGCTGGGTCTCAAGCCCGAGGCGGTCACGGTGAACGTGATGCTGCTGGGCGGTGGCTTTGGCCGCCGGCTGGAGGTGGACTTTGTGGCCCAGGCCGCCGCCATTGCCCGCGCCGCCGAAGGCTCACCGGTGCAAACCGTGTGGTCGCGCGAGCAAGACATGCAGCACGACTTTTACCGCCCGGCCTGCGTTGCCCGCTTCACGGCGGGACTGAGCGCCAAGGGCGATCTGCTGGCCTGGAAGAACACCTCGGCGGGCCAGTCCATCATGCCGCAGGTACTCCAGCGCAGCTTTGGCCTGCCCAGCGGCGGGCCCGACAAAACCAGCGCCGAAGGCGCCTTTGACCAACCCTACGAATGGCCCGCCGCGCGCATTGCCCACGAAGCGGTGGACCTGCCTTTGCAGGTGGGTTTCTGGCGCGCCGTGGGGCATTCGCACCAGGCGTTTTTTAAAGAAGGTTTTCTGGACGAAGTGGCCCACGCCGCAAAAGCCGACCCGATGGCCTTTCGCGCCAGCCTGCTGCTGCAGCACCCGCGCCACCTGGCGGTGCTGCAGAAAGTGGCCAGCATGAGCGGCTGGGGCCAGCCCGCTGCACCCGGGCGGGCGCGCGGCGTGGCGCTGCACGAGTCGTTTGGCTCCATCGTCGCGCAGGTGGCCGAGGTGTCTGTGCGCGCCGACAAAAGCATCCAGGTGCACCGCGTGTGGTGCACTATTGACTGCGGCACGCCGGTGAACCCGCAACTGATCGTGCAGCAACTGGAAAGCGCCATCGTCTACGGCCTGTCGGCCGCGCTGTACGGGCAGATCGACATCGTGAACGGCCAGGTGCAAGCCAGCAACTTCCACGACCAAGCCGCGCTGCGCATGCACGAATGCCCGGCCATCGAATGCGCCGTGATGCCCAGCACCGAGCACCCCGAAGGCGTGGGCGAACCGGGCCTGCCGCCCATCGCGCCCGCCGTGGCCAACGCCCTGTTTGCCCTCACCGGCCAGCGCCTGCGCAGCCTGCCGCTGCGGCTGACTTGAACACATCCCCGCACACCAGAACCCCACCATGACCCCCATTCAACTCAACGGCCAGCCCACCCAGGTGGATGTCGAACCCGACGCACCTTTGCTGTGGGTGCTGCGCACCGAACTGCAGCTCACCGGCACCAAATTTGGCTGTGGCATGGCACTGTGCGGCGCCTGCACCGTGCACCTGGACGGCGTACCCACCCGATCGTGCGTCACACCGCTGGGCAGCGCCGCAGGCAAGTCGGTCACCACCATCGAAGGCCTTCAAGGCCCGGTGGCCAACGCGCTGCGCGCCGCCTGGACGGAGCTCGACGTGGTGCAGTGCGGCTATTGCCAAAGCGGCCAGATCATGCAAGCCCACGCCCTGCTCACCGCCCACCCGAAACCCACCGACGAGCAAATTGACGAAGCCATGAGCGGCATCATCTGCCGCTGCGGCACGTATCCGCGTGTGCGGGCGGCCATTCACCAAGCGGCCGGGCGGGTGGCGCAAAAGGTTTGACCCCCTCTCCCGCTGGCTGGAGAGGGGGTCAGAGGGGCATCCGTTCAAGGTCTGTTGAAAACAGGCCGGACTGGCTATCGCGAGCCTGCCCCCATCCCAGCCTTCCCCCAGCGGGGGAAGGGGCAAGACACCGTTACCCGCCAACGCCTGTGCAGGGCAATGTTTTGGCTCCCTCCCCCCGCTGGGCTGGGGTGGGGGCGCTCTGCGCTGCGGCGCCTTGTTGCTGGGAAGGCTTTGGCTCCCTCCCCCGCTGGGGGAGGGCTGGGGTGGGGGCTCTCCCGGCCCCGGGTTTAATTTCCCAAAAACAGCAAGCACTCAAGCCCGACGCGGCTTCACCTTACCAGCCGCCAGCTTGGCCTGCGTGCGCGCCACTTCCACGTCGGCGTCATGCACCAGCGCCACGCCCATGCGGCGCTTGGTAAAGCTTTCGGGTTTGCCGAACAGGCGGATTTCGCTGTGGGGCACGCGCAGGGCGTCGTCCACGCCGTCGAACACGATGCCTTGCGCGTCCACACCGCCGTAGATGACGGCGCTGGCGCCGGGGCTTTTGAGGGCGGTGCTGACCGGCAGGCCCAAGATGGCGCGGGCGTGTAGCTCAAATTCGTTTTGCCACTGGGTGATCATGGTCACCATGCCGGTGTCGTGCGGGCGCGGGCTCACTTCGCTGAACCACACCTGGTCGCCTTTGACGAACAGCTCCACGCCGTACAGGCCCAAGCCCGAGGGTTGGCCGTCGTGGCCTTGGCCCAGATCGTCTGTGACGGCCTTGGCGATGCGGCGCGACTCGGCCAGCGCGGCGGGGGTCATGGGATGCGGTTGCCAGCTTTCCACGTAGTCGCCGCTCACCTGCACATGGCCAATGGGGTCGCAGAAATGGGTTTCGATCTGACCGTCGGCGCCCCGGGCGCGCACGGTGAGCTGGGTGATTTCGTAGTCGAAGTCGATGAAACCTTCCACGATGATGCGGCCCGGCCCCACGCGGCCACCGGCCATGGCGTAATCCCAGGCTTTTTGCACATCAGCGGGGCCGTCGATTTTGCTTTGGCCTTTGCCGCTGCTGCTCATGACCGGTTTGACGATGCAGGGGTAGCCAATGCCACGGCGGCTTTGACCGCCGTTGTCCGATCCGTCGATGGCGGCTTGCAACTCGGCCAGCGAATCACAAAACTTGTACGGACTGGTGGGCAGGCCCAGGGTTTCGGCAGCCAGGCGGCGGATGCCTTCGCGGTCCATCGTCAGACGGGCGGCGCGGGCGGTGGGCACCACGCGCACCACGCCAGCGGCTTCCAGCGCTTGCAGCACGGGGGTGGCGATGGCCTCAATTTCGGGAACCACCAAGTCGGGTTTTTCGGCCTCAATCAGCGCTTGCAGTTGCGCCGGGTCGCTCATGGTGATGGTGCGGGCGTGGTGCGCTACCTGCTGGCCGGGGGCGTTGTCGTAGCGGTCCACGGCGATGGTTTCAACGCCCAGGCGTTGCAGCGCAATCAGCACTTCTTTGCCCAGCTCGCCCGCGCCGAGCAACATGACGCGGGTGGCCGAGGGGGACAAGGGGGTTCCGAGGGTGGTCATGGCGGTTCCTTTTACAAATATCAGTTCAGAGCTTGGCCCATGGCCTCGCCCATGCGCACGCCCTGCCCGGCGGCCCACTGCGGGTTGAAGGCGATGGTGTCTTTGGGCCAGAGCAGCACCACGGTGGAGCCGAGCAAGAAGGTGCCCATGTGTTCGCCGCGTTGCAGGTTGACGGCCGGGTCGTCGTAGGTCCACTCGCGGATCTGGCCGGGGCGCGGCGGGTTGACCACGCCGTGCCACGGGGTGGCCATGCTGCCCACGATGGTGGCACCGACCAGCACCTGCACAAAGGGGCGCAGCTCGCCCTGCGGGCCGCAGGGCATGTCAAACACGCACACCACGCGCTCGTTGCGCGCAAACAACCCCGGCACACCACGCGCGGTGGCGGGGTTGACCGAGAACAACTCGCCGGGCACATGGATCATGCGGCGCAGCCGGGCTGCTGCGGGCATGTGGATGCGGTGGTAGTCCTTGGGGCTGAGGTAGATGGTGGCAAAGGCGCCGTCGTCGAACTGGGCCGCCAGCGCCGCGTCGCCGCCCACCAGCGCCTGCGTGCTGTAGTGGTGGCCTTTGGCCTGAAAAATCTGGTCTTTTTGAATGGCTCCGTGCTGGCTGATGGCGCCGTCCACCGGACACACAAAATCGGCCTGCGCCAGCGGGCGGGCGCCGGGCTTGAGTGCGCGGGTGAAGAAGGCGTTGAAGGTGGCGTAGCTGCGCGGGTCGGGGTTGGCCGCTTCCGCCATGTTGACGCCGTAGCGTTTGATGAACCACGGAATGACGTTGTGCACCCACCAGGTGGCTTTTGAGTTGGCACACCAGCCCGCGAACTCGGTGAGGGCGCGCTTGGGCAGCAGGTATTGAAGGAAAACAGCGAAGGACATGAG
>JAUXXN010000456.1 GCA_030684755.1 Hydrogenophaga sp. | reverse complement strand
CCGCAACAAAGAAAGCCAGGCGATTTTGCCGCTGCGTGGCAAGGTGCTCAACACCTGGGAGGTGGAGCGCGACCGGTTGTTTGCCAACAACGAAATCCACGACATTTCGGTGGCCATCGGCATCGACCCCCACGGCCCGCTGGACACGCCCGACATGGGTGGTCTGCGCTACGGCAAGGTATGTATCTTGAGCGACGCCGACGTGGACGGATCACATATTCAGGTGCTGCTGCTCACGCTGTTTTTCCGCCACTTTCCCAAGCTGATCGAAAAAGGCCATTTGTATGTGGCCCGCCCGCCGCTGTTCCGGGTAGACGTGCCCGCACGCGGCAAAAAGCCCGCCATCAAGCAATACGCTTTGGACGAGGGCGAACTGACTGCCATATTGGACAAATGCGCCAAAGACGGCGTTCCACGCGAGAAGTGCCAGATCAGCCGCTTCAAAGGCCTGGGCGAAATGAACGCCGAACAGCTGTGGGACACCACCCTCAACCCCGACACCCGCCGCCTGATGCAGGTGAACCTGGGCAGCATGGACTTTGCCGGCACCGAAGCCCTCATCACCAAACTCATGGGCAAGGGCGAAGCCGCATCGCGCCGCGAGCTGATGGAGCTGCATGGGGACTCGGTGGAGGTGGATGTTTGATGGGTTTCTGAGTGCGTTCAAACCCGGAGTTCATACAGTCCACCGCTTACCCACTGCGCACCAAACGCCCACCCCCCAGCCGCCTTCTACCCCGATTCACACCACACACCGCCCGCCACATGACCGCAGCAACCCCCTTCAGCCAGTTCCAGCAGTTCCTGCGCGAAATGTTTCAGTTCGACCACAACGAACTGGACTTTGGCCTGTTCAAAGTGCTGCGCCTCAAGCGCACCTACATAGAGCAATTCATCGGTGGAGATGGCGATCAGGATTTGCGCCGCATTGTCAGCCGCGAACTGCAAGCCATTCGCTCTGCCGACGACGCCGACGAACGCCAATGGCTGGGCAACCACTGCGAACGGCTGGGCATCAAAGCCAAAAAGGCTTGGGACAGTGCCCTCGCCGACGTGCAAAACCCCACCCAGCAAGATGCTTTGCGCCAAGCCGTTCGCACCCTTGAGGAAGACGACAAACTCACGCAAACCCTGGAGCGCCTCGACCGCTGGCTACAAGCCCAACAACACAGCACCAGCCACCTAGAAGCCCAGCTCTACAACTACCTGCTCAACTTCTTCGAGCTGTATTACCAAAACGGCGACTTTGGCTACAACAGCCGCGCAGCCAACGCCTTCAAAGTGCCCTTTGAGGCCGACTACGACGGCGCCGACACCCTGTTTCACTACAAACACAAAGACTGCTACTACATCAAAACCGCCAACAGCTTCCCCGAAGTGCGGCTCGACGTGTTGGGCAAAAAGCTGGTGTTTCGCATCCAAGCCGGTGGCGACTTTGAAAGCGCTGCGCAAAACAACAACAAAGACACCGACATCAAGCTCTACAAATTCGTGGGCCTGGCCGAGCAAGACGGCGAATGCGTGGCCAGCTTCCAGCTCGCCAAAACCGGCACCCCCAAGGCAGAGCTGTACCCGCGCATCATGCAGGCCCTCACCGGCAGCGCCGACATGCACCGCTACCTGTGGCAAAAAAGCAGCGACGGCGTGAAGCCCATCTTCAAAGACCTGGGGCGCGACCACGACAAAACCGAAGGCGGGCAGGTCAAGGGCATCAACCAACTGCGCTTAAGCGCCGACACCTACCTCGAAGCCCTGGCCAAACAAGACGCCTTCAAAACCCTGGGCAAAAACGCCGACGACCGCCAGCAAGCGCTGGCCCAAGACAGCACCGCGCAAACCCTGCTGCACATCGATAAAGCCCTGAACCGCTTTTACGTGGGCCAAGACGCCGACTATTTCATTCACAAAGACCTGCACGGCTTTCTCACCCGCGAAAAAGACCGCTTCATCAAAAACGTCATCTTCAGCAACCTGGAAGCCCTGCTGGACCTGCGCGCCGACGCCGCCACCCGCGTTATTGCCCGCGCTTTCAACGCCGTGGCCGGGCGCATCATCGAATTTTTAGACGCCACCGAAACCTTCCAGCGCAACCTGTTCACCCTCAAAAAGAAGGTCATTGACACGCACTGGCTCATCTCGCTGGGTAAAATCCCGCCCGCCTTTTGGCCCCGCCTGCTGGCCCATGCGCCGCTGCGCGGCTATTGGCAGCGCGAGTTCAAGCAAACCGTGAGCCCCAGCGCCAGCCTAGAAGACCTGCAAGCCCTGCCCACTTTGGTGGTGGACACCAGCCTGTTCACGGACGAAGCAGGGCAGGCGCTGATGGACGAAATTCTTTCTGACCCCGCCTTTGACCACCTGGACGAACAAACCGATGGCCTGCTGATCCATTCGGAAAACTGGCAGGCGCTGAACCTGCTGCAAGAGAAATTCCGCGAACGCATTCAATGCATTTACATCGACCCGCCCTACAACACCGGCGGCGACGGCTTTTTGTACAAAGACAGCTTTCGCCATTCCAGTTGGGCCGCCATGATGGCCGACCGGCTGGCGCTGGCCAAGCCGCTGCTGGGCTCGCACGGCGTGCTGTTTGCCAGCATCGACGACAAAGAACGGCTGAGTCTGGAGCGGCTGTTGGCCGACACCTTTGGAGAGGAAAACCGGGTTGAAGAATTGATTTGGGCGCAGAACACGACTAAAAATCAATCGCCCACCTATTCCACCAACCATGAATATGTCGAAGTCTTTGCGCGCAGCTTGACCAATGTCAGCCAAGCGACGGCCATGTTTCGTGAGCCCAAGCCCGGCTACAGCGAAATGATGGAGTTGGTGGAGCGTTTGAACCCATGTTATCCCCCACTGGTCGAAGTGGAGCAGGCCATCAAAGCATTGTTTGAGCAGCACAAAGAAGATCTGAAGGCAGAGCTGGAAGAGGCTGGTATTGAATACGAGAAAAATCTGGACCCTTGGAAGGGTCTCTACAACTACTCCCACGCCGAGTACCGAGCGGCAGAGGGAAAGTTGGTTACTGAGCTTGATGCAAAGCAACTGAATGCCAATGTGTGGATTTGGCGAGAGGACAACCCTTCGGCGCCAGCGGGAAAGCAGTCAGAGACGACAAAAATTCCCGAAGAAGCAAATTTTCGTTTTTATAAACCCACGCATGCCAACGGAAAGCTGTGCAAGCACCCCAAACGAG
>JAUXXN010000168.1 GCA_030684755.1 Hydrogenophaga sp. | reverse complement strand
GCTTTGGCCAGAAAATTGGCGGTGGAGCCCAGGGCGTCGGCGGTGCTGTCCATCAGGTCGCGCTTGCCGTCGCCGTCAAAGTCCACCGCCAGCCGCTCGAAGGTGGTGGGCATGAATTGGGTGTGGCCAAAGGCACCAGCCCACGAGCCCACCAGGCGCTCGGGCGCAATGTGCCCGGCCTGCAAGATGCGCAAGGTCGCGTAAAACTCGCCGCGAAAAAAGGCTTGGCGACGGCCAAAGCACGACAGCGTGCCCAGCGCTTGCACCAGCGGGTATTTGCCAAAGGTCTGGCCAAAATTGCTCTCTACGCCCCACACCGCCACCACCGTGGCCGGGTCTACGCCGTAGCGCTGCTGCACCCGCGCCAGCGTGTCGGCGTGTTGCGCCAGCAGCGCCCGGCCTTCGGCCACGCGTTCTTCGTCTACCAGACCGGCCAGGTAGTCCCAGATGGGCATGCGAAATTCGGGCTGAAAGTTCAGCTTCTCGATCACGCTCAAATCGGGCACGAGGTTTTGGGTGTGCTGGGTGAAGGTGGCGTCTTGCACGCCAGCGGCCCGGGCAGGTGTACGCAGGTTGTTCAGGCAGGCGTCAAATTCGGCGTTGGGGGCTTGGGCCCAGGCTGGGGCGGCCAGCAGCAGGCAGGCGGCCAAGAGGGTGGGGAAGGTGGCGGTTTTCTTCATGCGGTGCATTGTCGGGCAAGCCCGTTGCGCCCCATCAAACCCCCCAGGTGCTGCCGTGTTCGGGCACCAGCGCTTGCCAGCGCAGTTCGGTCTCGATGCGGTGGCGCAGCCGGTCAGACGCTTCCAAGTCGCCGTGCGTCACAAACACGCGGCGCGGCGGTGTGGGCAGGGTGCGCAGCCAGTCGATGAGCTGGCTGGCGTCGGCGTGGGCGGAGGCCGAGCCGAGTTGCACCACTTCAGCGCGCACGGGGACGTCTCGCCCGTGGATGCGCAGGTGGCTGTGCGGAGCGGGTGCGCCGCGCGTGCCGCCTGCTTGGCTGGCCACAGCGGCCAGGGTGGCGCCGCGTGTGCCGGGCGCTTGGTAACCGGCCAAAACGACCATGTTGCGGTGGTGCCCCAGGTATTGGGCCAGGTGGTGCAGCACCCGCCCGCCGGTGGCCATGCCGCTGGCCGAGAGCACCACTTTGGGTCCATGTTGCAGGGCAATGGCTTTGGACTCGTCCACCGAGCGGGTCATTTTGGCCACCCGCTCCATGGCCTCGCACTGCGCTGCGCTGAGCCGGTGTTCGCCCACATGCTGCGCAAACAGGCCGGTGCTGTGGATGGCCATGGGGCTGTCCAGGTAAACGGGCAGGCTGTGGGGCAGTGCGCCGTTGGCTTTGAGCAGGGCAATGGCGTGCAGCAGTTCTTGCGCACGGCCCACGGCAAAGACCGGAATCACGGCGGTGCCGCCGCGTGCGGCCACGCGCTGCAAAGCGGGGCCGAGTTCGGCCAGCACGTCTTCTTCCGGGTGTTCGCGGTCGCCGTAGGTGGACTCGATCACCACCACGTCGGCTGCTGGGGGCATTTCGGGGGGCTTCATCAGCATGTCGTCGGGGCGGCCCAAGTCGCCCGAGAACAGAATGCGCCGCCCGCCCACTTCCAGCAGCAGGCTGGCCGCGCCCAAGATGTGCCCGGCGCCGAACAGTTGCGCCTTCCAGCCGCTCACCGGTTCAAAGCTGTGTCCCAGGGGTACGGTTTTGAAGAGCTTCAGGCTTTCTCGGGCATCGTCTTCGGTGTACAGCGGCAAGGCCAGCGCGTGTTTTGAAAAGCCGTGGCGGTTGGCAAAGGCGGCGTCTTCTTCTTGGATGTGGCCGCTGTCAGGCAATAAAATTTTGGCCAAGTCGCGGGTGGCGGGTGTGGCCCACACCTTGCCGTGAAAACCTTCCTTAACCAGCAAGGGCAGGTAGCCGCTGTGGTCCAGGTGGGCGTGGGTCAGGATTACCGCGTTGATGTGGTTGGGCATCACCGGCAGCGGGTCGCGGTTGCGCAGGCGCAACTGCTTGTAGCCCTGAAACAGACCGCAGTCCACCAACACACTGTGGCCCGCGTGTTCCACCAAGTACTTGGAGCCGGTGACGGTGCCGGCCGCACCCAAAAAGCGAATGTGTACGTTCATACAAACATCGTACCCCCGGCAAGGTGCAACCCCCAAGCGTTGCGTCAAGGTCAGTGCAGTGGGGTGTTCAGCCTCGCAAGGTCCACTCCAGTTTCTACACGTTTTACAATCCGTGCTTGCCCCAGTGCGGTCGCTCAATGGTGGCCGCATGCCGCCCATGCGCGGGGCTTGTGGCCTTCCCTAACCTTGCCTCCTCTTAAAGGCTGCGGCAGTAGGCGCTACTGGCCCGGCCCGCACCCTTTTTTCTCACCAACCACCCGGACCCCATGAGTGCATTTGACGAAGAGCGCGTGTTGAGCGTTCACCACTGGACCGACCGCCTGTTCAGCTTCACCACCACCCGGGGTTCGTCCCTGCGTTTCTCCAACGGCCACTTCACCATGATTGGCCTGCGCATCAACGGCAAGCCGCTGGTGCGGGCGTACAGCATCGCCAGCCCCAACTACGCCGAGCACCTGGAGTTTCTGAGCATCAAGGTGCCCGACGG
>JAUXXN010000167.1 GCA_030684755.1 Hydrogenophaga sp. | reverse complement strand
CGACAACTGGGCCGTGTATGCGCCCAACCCCTACGGACCCAAAACGCTCAACTACTTCGCCAAAGAGCCCAACCCCTCAGCCCCCACCAGCGACAACTGGCTGGGCACCGACGACCGGGGGCGAGACCTGCTGGCACAGCTCATCTACGGTTTTCGCGTTAGTGTGTTGTTTGCCTTGGCGCTCACCTTCATCGGCGTGGTTCTGGGTGTGGTCACCGGCGCCATCCAGGGGTTTTTCGGCGGCAAGACCGACCTCGCGTTTCAGCGCTTCATTGAAATCTGGGGCTCCATGCCCGAGCTGTACCTGCTCATCATCTTTTCGGCCGTGTTTGCGCCCAGCATCAGCCTGCTGCTGGTGTTGCTGAGCCTGTTTGGCTGGATGGGCTTGAGCGATTACGTGCGCGCCGAGTTTTTGCGCAACCGCCAGCTCGACTACGTGCGCGCGGCGCGGGCCATGGGCCTGTCCAACTGGCAAATCATCTGGCGCCACGTCATGCCCAACAGCCTCACCCCCGTGGTCACTTTTCTACCATTTCGCATGAGTGCGGCTATTTTGGCACTCACTTCTTTGGACTTTCTGGGCTTGGGCGTGCCCCCGGGCACACCGTCGCTGGGTGAGCTGCTGAGCCAGGGCAAGAACAACATCGACGCCTGGTGGATTTCGATGTCCACCTTTGCGGTGCTGGTGATCACGCTGTTGTTGCTCACCTTCATGGGTGACGCGCTGCGTGATGCGCTGGACCCGCGAAAGGCCGACGCATGACGTCCCCCGCAGCACAAACAAACCGTCCCCCGTTGCTAGAGGTCAAGGGCCTGAACGTGTCCTTCGGCGGGCAATCTGTGGTGCGCAATATCGATTTTTCGATCGCAGCCGGTGAAAAGCTTGCGCTGGTGGGTGAGTCCGGGTCGGGGAAAACCGTGTCAGCGCTGTCGCTGCTGCGCCTGGTGCACAACGCGCAGGTGAGTGGTTCGGCGCTGTTGCAAGGGCGCGATCTGCTCCAAATGACAGAGCACCAGCTGCGCGGCGTGCGCGGTGACGAGGTGGCGATCATTTTCCAGGAGCCCATGACGGCGCTCAACCCGCTCTACACCGTGGGTGACCAGATTGCCGAGGTGCTGCAGCTCAAGAAGGGCCTTTCCCCGCGCCAAGCCCATGCAGCCGCGGTGGAGCTGTTGGCCTCCACCGGCATTCCCGAGCCGGCCCGCCGTGCCGGCGCTTACCCGCATCAGCTCAGCGGTGGTCAGCGTCAGCGCGCCATGATTGCCATGGCGCTGGCGAGCCAGCCCAAGCTGCTGCTGGCCGACGAGCCCACCACGGCGCTGGATGTGAGCCTGCGCAGCCAGATCCTGGACCTGCTGGCCGACCTGCAGCGCCAACACGGCATGGCGGTGCTGCTGATCACGCACGATCTGAACCTGGTGCGGCGCTTTGCGGACCGCGTGGCGGTGATGGAACGCGGGCTGCTGGTGGAGCAGGGCGCCGTGGTCGACGTCTTTGCCGCGCCGCAACACCCCTACACCCAAATGCTGCTGGCCAGCACACCCGAGCGCAATGTGCTGGAAGCGACCGCAGAGCCCGATGCACCACCGGTGCTGCAGGCCCGGCAGATGCGTGTCAGCTATCCCGTCCCGGTGCCGGGCATCAAAGGCTGGTTCAAAAAGGGGGCCTACGTGGCGGTGCAGGGCGCTGACTTGGACCTGGCGCCCGGCCAGACGCTCGGCGTGATCGGCGAGTCGGGTTCTGGCAAGTCCACCCTGGCGCTGGCGGCCCTGGGGCTGTTGCCACACCAGGGCAGTCTGCTGGTGACGGGCACCGACTGGGCCGAGGCACAGCGAACGGGGCAGAGCCGGGCACTGCGCCAGCGTATCCAGGTGGTGTTTCAGGACCCGTTTTCTTCACTTTCGCCCCGCATGACCATTGAGCAGATCGTGGGCGAGGGCCTGCTGGTGCACGAGCCACAGTTGCAGCAAGACCAGCGGCGCCAGCGCGTGGTGGCCGCACTGGCTGAAGTAGGCTTGGTGCAAGACCCTGAGCAGGCGGGCGACTGGCTGCAGCGTTACCCCCACGAGTTTTCTGGCGGGCAGCGCCAGCGATTGGCCATCGCGCGGGCATTGATCGTCGGCCCGCAAGTGCTGGTGCTGGACGAGCCCACCAGCGCGCTGGATGTGACGGTGCAAAAACAGGTGCTGAGCTTGTTGCAGAGGCTGCAGCGCGAACGGGGTTTGAGCTATTTGTTGATCACACACGATGTCGAGGTCATCCGCGCCATGGCCCACCATGTGCTCGTGATGAAAGATGGCGAAGTGGTTGAGCGCGGTTCGGTGCGTCAGGTGTTGCAGCGGCCAGCCCATCCTTACACGCGCATGTTGGTTCAAGCCTCAGCTTAAGCGAATTGCAAGGCCATGCTGCAGCTCTCGTTAACGTGAAAAAACGTGCATTCGAACTATTCATGTTCAATATTTTTGAACGAAGACGTTTTTCATGATTCGGGGTGTCCGCTCGACCATGACAGTTAGAGCGCGGTCTATTCCCCAAACATCCTTCGCCATTTCGCACGCACGGCGTTGTGCTGCTTCAACGGGCATACTTGACTTTTATCAACCACTCAACGGTATGGACCCGCTATAAAGACGGGTTCCGTCCGGCTTTTGGCCCTTGGAAAATCGAATGAACGACCGCCCATCCACTTTGTCTCAATCGCCCGTTCAGGTTTCTTTAAGCTCACCGTTGCGCTGGCTGGCGCTGGGTTGGGCCGATCTGCGTCGTAATCCGGCGCCGGGTCTGTGGCATGGCTTGCTGCTGACCGCAGGTGGGTGGTTGCTGTTGTGGGCAGCCCGCGATCAATTCTGGCTAATGGCTGGTGCTTTTTCGGGTTTCCTGATCGTGGCACCCATACTTGCAACTGGTCTCTATCACGTTAGCCGATCCTGCAACAGTGGGCGTTGCGTGGGCATGCCCGAAGTGATTGCTCTGTGGCGCTCGGGCGATGGTCGGCTCGTGCGATTCGGACTGTTGTTGGGTCTGGCGGGCACTGGCTGGGTACTGACCTCGGCGGCGCTGATCACGCTGTACTCACCCGAACCGATCCACAAACCTGTTGATTTCCTGCGGCATGTCGTGCTTGTTCGTGAGATCGGGTTGTTCGAGGTATGGCTGCTGCTGGGCGCCTTGCTGGCGGCGCCGGTGTTTGCGTCCAGCGTTGTGGCCATCCCCATGCTGGTTGATACCTCAGCTCCCATCAGTGTCGCTGTGGCCGACAGCTGGCGTGCGGTAGCCAACCACCCCGGCCCCATGGCTTTCTGGGCAGTGTTGATAGGGATACTGGTCGGTGTGGGCATGCTCACGGCATTGCTCGGATTGATTGTGACCATTCCCCTGGTCGCCCACGCCAGTTGGCACGCTTACTGCGACCTCACGCAACGAACAACTTCTCAACTGCACAGTAGCGCAGACAAGGGCGGAGGTTAAGCCATGGATGCAACCCTTTTTGGCTACACCGAAGGACAGATCGCCCAATTTGGGCTGACGTTTGGCGTCGGAGCCTTCATTTTGTACATGTTATTCATTGTGCTTAACCTGGCGCTGGAGGCCAAGGCAGGCAAGTTTGGTACTTTCATCCTTTTTCTCGTTTTGTCGTTTGGTATGCTGGGATTCATGTCTAAAAATATAATTCAATGGATCCTGGGAATCTAAAATCTTGGTGGGGATCGCAGAATATTGGCCATCCATAAGCAGCGGACGCTGCCCGGACACTGGGCTTCACCGGTCCCCTGCACGTGCCATGCGTCGGAAGGGACTCGATACCGGTCTAACGTCGCCCAATTTTGCAAACAGCCCATCAAGCATGGTTATAATGCGAGCTTCACGACCAAATGGGCGGGTTACTACCGGCCCATTTTTTTTGGCCGAACGCTTTTACACCCACACAAACCCCTAGGGCAAACACCACACACGATGGCCTGGCAAGAAACCGTTGAACAAACCGTCACTGGACTGGGTTTTGACCTGGTGGAGCTCGAGCGATCTGGCAGTGGCCTATTGCGCGTGACGATAGACTGGCCATGGCAGCCTCCGCATGCTGGTGAAGCGACCCCCTCAGAACGGTTTGTGACGGTCGAAGACTGTGAAAAAATCACACGCCAGCTCCAGTATTTGTTGGAGGTAGAGGGTCTTGAGTACAGCCGTTTGGAAGTGGGTTCTCCCGGTATAGACCGCCCTCTCAAGTCTGAAACGGATTACGTGCGATTTGAAGGTCATGTGGTGGACATCACTTTGAAAGCCCCCATTGGTGTGACGGGTTCCGATGTTTCAGCCAACCGAAAAAAGTTTCGCGGTGCGCTAGAGCGCGCTGATGATGGTGTGCAGTGGCAAGTGGTTTGGAGCGATGAGCCCGAAGCAAAGCCGGGGGTTCGTGTGAGTAAAAAACGAGCCCCTCCGTCCTTACAAGCACTGGTCTTCACGCTAAACGATATCCAGCAGGCGAGATTGGCACCCATTGTTAGTTTCAAGGGTCGCCAAGTTCCTCGCGTCTCTGCTCCCGAATAAACCGCGGTGCTGCGCGCAAAAGAATGCAAAAAACTGTTTTGAATCTGAAGAAAATATCCGGAAAGGTGGGCGAGTAAATGAACCGCGAAATGTTGATGCTGATTGATGCTATCTCCCGCGAGAAGAACGTCGAGCGCGACGTCGTGCTTGGTGCGGTGGAGCTGGCGCTGGCCTCGGCCACCAAGAAACTTTACAAAGGCGATGTGGACATCCGCGTGGCTATGGACCCCGACACGGGTGCATACGAAACCTTCCGTCGCTGGCTGGTGGTGCCCGACGAAGCGGGCCTTCAAAATCCGGATGCCGAAGAGTTGCTGACCGATGCCCGCGACGAGCTTGCCGACATCGAAGAGGGTGATTTCGTTGAAAAGCCGGTAGAAAGTGTTCCTATTGGCCGTATTGGCGCCATGGCGGCCAAGCAGGTGATCTTGCAAAAAATTCGCGATGCAGAACGCGAGATGCTGCTGAACGACTTCATGTCGCGCGGTGACAAAATTTTTGTTGGCACCGTCAAACGCATGGACAAAGGCGACCTCATTGTTGAGAGTGGTCGCGTTGAAGGCCGTCTTCGTCGCAGTGAAATGATTCCCAAGGAAAACTTCCGAAATGGCGACCGTGTGCGCGCCATGATCATGGAAGTTGATCTGACGCTGCGTGGCGCACCCATTTTGTTGTCGCGTTCGGCGCCTGAATTCATGGTTGAACTGTTCCGACTGGAAGTGCCTGAGATTGAGCAGGGCCTGTTGGAGATCAAGACCTGTGCCCGTGATCCCGGTTCGCGAGCCAAGATCGCGGTGCACACAATCGACAAACGTATAGATCCTATTGGTACCTGTGTGGGCGTTCGTGGTTCACGGGTCAATGGAGTCACCAACGAACTCGCTGGTGAACGTGTAGACATTGTGCTGTGGAGCGCTGACCCCGCCCAGTTCGTGATCGGTGCTCTCGCTCCGGCCAACGTACAGTCCATCGTGGTTGACGAAGAGCGTCATGCTATGGATGTCGTGGTTGACGAAGAAAATCTGGCCATTGCCATTGGACGCGGTGGCCAAAATGTCCGTTTGGCATCCGAGTTGACCGGTTGGCGCATCAACATCATGACTGCCGATGAGTCGGCCCAGAAGCAGGCTGAAGAATCCGATGGCATACGTAAAATCTTTATGGCCAAGCTGGATGTGGACCAGGAAATTGCCGATATCCTGATTGACGAAGGGTTCACCAGTCTTGAAGAAGTGGCCTACGTGCCTATTCAGGAAATGCTCGAAATCGAATCGTTTGATGAAAGTACCGTCAATGAGCTGCGCACACGCGCCAAAGACGTCTTGCTCACTATGGAAATTGCCCGCGAAGAAAGCGTCGAAGAGGTCTCGCAAGACCTGCGCGATCTCAAGGGTGTCACGCTCGATCTGGTTGCCAAACTCGCCGATGGCGGAATTCACACCCGCGACGAGTTGGCCGACCTGGCCACCGACGAGTTGACCGACATCACCGGTCAAACGCCTGAAGATGCGACTGCGCTGATCATGCTGGCCCGCGCTCACTGGTTTGCCGGTGACGAAGCTCAACCTACGATCTGATCAGCGGAGGCCCTTGCGGAGAAAAGAAACTATGACCAGTACCACCGTCGCCGAATTGGCTGCCGAGCTCAACAAGCCCACCTCCCTATTGCTGGAGCAACTCTCCGCATCTGGGGTTCCCAAGAAATTTGGATCTGATCCGATATCTGAGTCTGACAAGCAAATGCTGTTGGGTCACCTCAAGGCCAGCCATGGCACAGCGGCTGGTGAGCGCAAAAAAATTACCCTGATGAAGAAGTCCACTTCTGAGATCAAGCAAGCCGATGCCACAGGACGCGCGAGAACCATCCAAGTGGAAGTGCGCAAGAAGCGGACTTTCATCAAACGCGAAGACGAGGTGTTGGCACCCCCAGTGCTTCCAGCGGTTGCGCCTGTGGAGTTGGTAGAGCAGGTCGACTCCGTGGACACAGCTGATTTGACGCGGCGTGAAGAGGATGCTCGCCGACAGGCCGAACTCCTGCGTCGCCAAGAAGAAGAGCTTGCGCAAAAACGCCGGGAACGAGAAGCCGAAGAAACGAAGCGGGTTGAAGCGGAGAAAGCGCGCGCAGCGGCTGAAGCCGCGCAAGCTGCCGCCGCTGCGGCCAAGGCCGCCGCTGCTGCCAAAGCCGCTGCCGCTGCCACTGAAGCCCCCAGCGATGAAATGCTGGCAGCCGAAGCCGCCAAGCGGGCTCAGATCAAAACGAATACGCTCGAGCGTGAGTCTGCTGCGCGCGTGCTTGCCGAGAAAAATGCCGAAACCAAGCGTGCAGAGGAATTGCGAGCGCAAGATCTTGTAGAACGCCGACGCAAGGACGAAGCGGAGGCTGCAAATATCCGCGCCATGATGGCTGCGCCCGCCAAAACCATGGTGGCGAAGAAGCCTGAGCCTGCACCCGATTCGAAAGCGGGTCTCAAAGGTACGCTGCACAAGCCAGCCGGGACACCAAGCAAGCCAGCCGTCACTCCACCTGCCGCTGGAAAAACTGCCGCTGCTGCAAAAACAGCCGCAACCACCGCCCCAGCCGCAGCGGGCAAGAAAGAAGTGAAGTCTGAGAATTTGTCTTCCACTTGGAAAGACGACGCAGCCAAGAAGAAAGAAATCAAAACCCGTGGAGACACCAGCGCCGGTCGTTCCAACTGGCGCGGCGGTCCTCGCGGGGGCGGTCGTCGTGGTGATCGCGATTCGCGCAGCGACCATGGTCAAGGCAATTTTGTGGCACCGACCGAAGTCAAGGTCATTGAGGTGCATGTGCCCGAGACCATCACCGTGGCTGAATTGGCGCACAAGATGAGTCTGAAGTCGTCTGAGGTCATCAAGCAATTGATGAAACTGGGCCAGATGGTGACCATCAACCAGCCGCTGGATCAAGACACCGCCATGATCGTGGTGGAAGAGCTCGGTCACAAGGCTGTCGTAGCGGCTCTGGACGATCCAGAAGCCTTCACGGACGACGATTCGACCCAACAGCAAGGTGAGTTGTTGCCGCGCGCGCCGGTCGTAACCGTGATGGGTCACGTTGATCATGGCAAAACCTCCTTGCTGGACTACATCCGTCGCGCGAAAGTGGCGGCGGGCGAAGCCGGTGGTATCACGCAGCACATTGGTGCTTACCATGTGGAAACACCGCGCGGTATGGTGTCATTCCTCGACACCCCCGGTCACGAGGCCTTCACTGCCATGCGTGCTCGCGGTGCTCAGGCAACCGATATTGTGATTCTGGTGTGTGCGGCCGACGACGGCGTGATGCCCCAAACCAAGGAGGCCATCAAACACGCGAAAGCCGCTGGTGTACCTATCGTTGTCGCATTGACGAAGATCGACAAACCCGGCATCAACCTGGAGCGCGTGCGCTCGGAATTGGTGGCAGAGGACGTTGTGCCCGAAGAGTTTGGCGGCGATGTGCCTTTTGTCGGCGTGTCTGCCAAGACGGGTCAGGGTGTGGATGCGTTGCTGGAACAGGTCCTGTTACAAGCTGAAGTGCTGGAATTGAAAGCACCTGTGGAAGCCATGGCCAAAGGCTTGGTGATTGAGGCTCGCTTGGACAAGGGTCGTGGTTCTGTAGCCACGGTGCTGGTGCAGAGCGGCACGCTCAAAACGGGCGATGTGGTGCTGGTGGGACAGACTTCAGGTCGTGTGCGCGCCATGCTGGATGAAAACGGAAAAGCCATCAAATCGGCTGGGCCATCGATTCCAGTGGAAATCCAAGGACTTGCCGAAGTACCGCAGGCTGGTGACGATTTCATGGTCATGACCGATGAGCGCCGCGCTCGCGAAATCGCTACCTACCGTGCGGGCAAGTTCCGCAACACCAAGTTGGCACGCCAGCAGGCCGCCAAACTGGAAACCATGTTCACCGACATTTCTGCTGGCGAAGTCAAAGTTCTGCCCATCATCGTCAAGGCGGATGTGCAGGGTTCGCAAGAAGCCCTGGGCTCTTCGTTGCTAAAGCTGTCGACCGACGAGGTCAAGGTGCAACTGGTGTTTGCCGGTGTCGGCGGCATCAGCGAGAGCGACGTCAACTTGGCCATTGCCTCCAAAGCGGTTGTCATTGGCTTTAACGTGCGTGCCGATGTGGGTGCACGCAAGCTGGCCGAAGGCAACGACGTGGATTTGCGCTACTACAACATCATTTACGATGCTGTTGATGAGCTGAAGGCGGCCATGTCAGGTATGTTGGCTCCAGAAAAGCGCGAAGAAGTCATCGGTTCTGCCGAAATCCGTACCGTGTTCGTGGCAACCAAAATTGGCACAGTGGCTGGCTGTATGGTCACGTCAGGCCAGGTCAACCGCAACGCACACTTCCGTTTGCTGCGCGACAACGTGGTGATTTACACCGGCGAAATCGACACCCTCAAGCGCCTCAAAGACGATGCGCGCGAGGTCAAAGAAGGTTTCGAGTGCGGTATCAAGCTCAAGAATTACAACGACATCAAAGAAGGTGATCAGCTGGAGTTCTTCGAGGTCAAGGAAGTGGCTCGCACGCTGTAAGCGCGCACCACCAGCACAAACACCATGGCAACCCGCAAGAAGTCATCCACCCCCAACCGCAGTTTTCGTGTGGCCGATCAGATCCAGCGCGATCTGACCGAGTTGATCGCGCGCGAGCTCAAAGACCCGCGCGTGGGCATGGTCACCATCAACGCGGTCGAGGTCACGCCCGATTACGCCCATGCCAAGGTGTTCTTCAGCCTGCTCACCGGAGACCCCCAAGAAACTTTGCAAGGGCTGAACACAGCGGCGGGTTTCTTGCGCAGCGGCCTGTTCAAACGGCTGCACATCCACACCGTGCCGACGCTTCACTTTGTGTTTGACCGGACCACCGAACGCGCAGCCGACATGAACGCATTGATTGCCAAAGCGGTCTCGTCTCGGGCCCAGGAGGAGTGACCATGCACGCGCCACGCACACGGGTGCAGCGGCGCCCTGTGCATGGGGTGCTGCTGCTCGATAAACCGCTGGGGCTCTCCAGCAACCAGGCTTTGCAAAAAGTCAAGTGGTTGCTGCGCGCTGAAAAAGCCGGGCACACCGGCACGCTCGATCCTCTGGCCACGGGCGTGCTGCCGCTGTGTTTTGGCGCCGCCACCAAGTTCAGCCAAATCCATCTGGACGCCGACAAAACCTACGAAACCACGGTGCGTCTGGGCCAAAAAACCTCCACCGGCGACGCCGAGGGCGAGGTGATTGAATCGCGCCCGGTCACCTGCACCGTGGGCCAGTTGGTTGAGGTGTTGGACCGGTTCATGGGCCCCATCAGCCAAGTGCCGCCCATGTACAGCGCCTTGAAGAAAGACGGAAAACCGCTGTATGAATACGCACGGGACGGCGAATCGGTCGAGCGCGAAGCGCGGCAGGTGGTTATTCACGACTTGGACCTGTTGAGCTTTGATCTGCAAGGCGAGCAGCCGCACCTGTGTTTGCTTGTGCGGTGCAGCAAAGGCACCTACATTCGCACGCTGGGCGAAGACATTGGCGAGGCGCTGGGCTGCGGCGGCCATTTGACCCGCCTGCGCCGCGTGGCGACTGGGCCGTTTGACGCTAACCAATGCATCACCCTAGAAGCCTTGGAAGCCGCCACCGAAACCGAGCGACAGGACCGACTGTTGCCGGTCCAGACCCTGTTGCAAGACCACACGCTGGTGTCGCTGGATGCCGAGGGCGCTGGGCGCTTTTTGAGCGGTGTTCGTCGCCGGGGCGCTTGGCCCAACAACCCCAGCGTCGCGGTGTTTGGGCCTGCGCCCGGTGCCCGTGCTGAAACAAGCGACCGCGTGTTGTTGGGCAGTGGCCACACCGACGGCGGTGAACTGATCCCGGGGCGTCTGCTGAGCCCCATCGAAATACAGCAAATCCTGGAAACTTGAACGTCACTCACATCATGAGCAAACAAATCCGCAACATCGCCATCATCGCCCACGTTGACCACGGCAAAACCACCATGGTGGACCAACTGCTTCGCCAGTCTGGCACCTTCGCCGAACACGAAAAAGTCGTGGACACGGTGATGGACAACAACGCCATTGA
>JAUXXN010000446.1 GCA_030684755.1 Hydrogenophaga sp. | reverse complement strand
GTTGTGGCACTGGGGGCTTGGGGTTGTAGCATGGCCCTGTTCTGCATGGAAGTGGCTGATTGGCGCGCATCCCAGCGTTCGCGCTGGTTTAAGGGCTGGTTGGCGGCATTGATGACCGCCAGTCCGTTGGCCGCGCTAATGGCCCTGAACTGGGGTGTGCCTGTGGCGCTGACGCTTTGGTATGCCGCCATGGGGATCACATTTCTTGGTTTCGGTAGCGCATACCTTTGGTATGGCTTCAAGACGGGTGTGGCATGGCCGCACCGTTTGGTGGGCATGGCTATTTTGTTCAACGTGGCAGTGGGTATGCGCGATCTGTATGTGTTTAGGATCAACCCCACATACGGGGAAAACTCCTTGATGCGTTATTCGGTGGTGTTATTTGGTATGGCGCTGGCGTGGATTGTGATCATTCGTTTTCGAACCGCTTCGACACAGGCGCGAGAGCTGATGCAAACATTACAGATCCGCATATCGGAAAAAGAAGCCGAGTTGACAACCATTCACCAAGCAAAGCAGACCGTGCTCAGCAAAAGGGCGCGGACAGCGGAGCGCACTCGCATCTTGCGCGATATGCACGATGGCGTTGGCGCCCACATTAGCAGCGCCATTCGGCAATTGCAGCAGGACCATCTGGAAAAAGGCGAGCTACTGAGCACCATGCACGATGCGTTGGACCAGCTGAAAATGTCTGTGGACGTGCTGTCCGTACCAGAGGGCGACGTAAACACCCTGTTGGCAAGCCTTCGCTACCGTTTAGAGCCACGGCTCAAGCTCGCAGGCATCCAACTGGTATGGGCTGTGGATGCCTTGCCCGTGCTGGCGCAGCTGGACAGCCAACGCATGCGACACCTGCAATTCGTGCTTTACGAAGCGCTGTCAAATGTCTTGCAACATGCCCATGCGCAGACCATACACGTCGAGGCTACAGCATCACAGGACGGTGTGAACTTGGTTGTGCGTGACGATGGCAGCGGCTTTATAGCGGTGGATCAACCCAGCAAGGGGCTGACCTCGATGCGCGAACGTTGCCGACTGCTTGGTGCCGAATTGGCGATCAGCAGCGCACCCGAAAGCGGGACCGAGGTGCGTCTTCGCATCCCGTTCACCGCCGACGCTTAGAAAGTTGCGCAGTCCATGTTGCGATCGTTTCCGCCGATAGGTGTGTCAACGCGCAGCCGCTGAGGACTGGCCTCTTCGTGCGGCGCTCTCAGTATCAGCGCGAACGCCCAAGCCGGCTCTGCAGCCGCTCCAGCACCTCGGTCACGTGCTGAGCGGTCTCGGGCGATGGCGTAGGTGACGACAGTTCTTGCTCGGCCACCGACAGGTTGAGCCGCACGTAGGTGCTGTCCAGCGCGTGGCGGGTGGCCAGCAGTTGCTGGGCGATCTTGGCGCAATCGGCCTCTTCGTCCAGCAGTTTTTGCAGCCCGCGCACCTGGCCTTCGGCCCGGCGCAGGCGGTGCACCAACTCGGCCTTGCGCTCAGCGGGCAGGGGCTGAGCGGTGGCCTTGCTCATGCAGAAACAGGAATGATGTTGGCCACCGGTTCGGGGGCCAGCAGGGTGCCGTCGCGCAGGCCGCGCACGGTAGCAAAGCCCAGCCACAGCACCACCATGGAGGTGGCGGCCAGCAGCAGCACGCCCGCGTTTTGCAGCATGCCGTGCCAGCTGCTGTTGGGCTGCAGTTGGGCCAAGCGCAGGGTGAGCGTGGTGAAGGCTGCGAGCGGGAACGACAGCGCCCAAAACGCCACGCCAAACGGCTGCGCCACGATGCGCTTGACCACCGGGGCCGTCCACAACAGAAAGAACAGCGCCACGCCCCACAGCGCCTGCACCGCCAGCAGCGGTGCCTGCATTTGCGCCAGCACCAAGCCAATCACAGCGGGCGGCGCGATGGTGATGAACCAGGCGGGCAAAACGCGCTCGGGCAGTGGGCTGTGGGCGATGCGCCGCACCAGCGTGAGCAGCAGCACCAGCGGCCAGAAGAACACGCCAATGCCCATTTGCGCCGCCGACCAGCCATCCATGCCCAGCGGAATACCCGCCAGCGGTGCCACCACGTTGCCCACCACCGGAATCAGCAGCACCGGCGTGATGCTGGGCCACAGCCCGGTGTTGCCTGGGCCTTGGCCGGGCAACGATGCCGCAGCGGGCGCGATCCAGCGGCCCAGCACCCACAGTGTGGCCCAAAGCTGTGTGAGGCTGCCCAGCCACCACACGCCGCGCCACACCATGGCCCAAGCACCGCTGGCCCCGCCCAAGGCCACACCCACGGTGGCCAGCAGCAGCAAAGACACCGGCAGCGCCGCCACAAAGGCGTGGCGCACCGGGTGCTTCAGGTCTTCTGCCAAGGCTTGTGGGTAGCGCTGCCAGCGCACAACCGAAGCCACCAGCAGCACGCCAAACACCAGCAACGCCAGCGCGCCCAGCACCAGCGCCAAGCCAGCGGCCATGTCGCCCAGCGCGGCTTGCGCGCCGTGCCAGGCCAGCGCCAGCCCGCACAAGCCCATGACCAGCGAGAACCAGCCGGGCATGAGAAATTTCAACGGGGTGGGTGAAGACATGCCTTATTTGGCACTGCAAGCAATTTTGCTTTCGGGCACGCCCAAAGCTTTCAAAATCAGCGCCAGCGGGCAGAAGTTGGTAAAGCCAAACTGGAACAGGTTGAAACCGACAAAGGCGGTGAAGGCCAGGAACCAGGGGCTCACAAACAAGGGGCTGGCTTCCACGCCCAGCGCCAGCGAGAACATGATGAACAGGCCAGCGATCACACGGATGTAACGTTCAACGGTCATTTCAAACTCCTAATCAAAAAACACAGTGGGGGGGGAATCAGGTGGCCGCAGCGGCCAGCGCCTCGTACTTTTTGCGGTACACGGCGAAATACAAAACCGGAATCACCACCAGCGTCAACAGCGTGGACACGGCAATACCGAAGATGAGCGAGATGGCCAAGCCATTGAAGATCGGATCGTTCAAGATAAAGAACGCGCCCATCATGGCGGCCAAGCCGGTCAGCGCAATGGGCTGGGCGCGCACGGCGGCGGACTGCACCACGGCCTGCGCAAACGGCACACCGCGCCGGGTTTCCAGCTCGATAAAGTCCACCAACAAAATGGAATTGCGCACGATGATGCCGGCCAGCGCAATCATGCCGATCATGCTGGTCGCGGTGTATTGCGCATTGAGCAGCGCGTGGCCGGGCATGACGCCAATGATGGTGAGCGGAATCGGGGCCATGATGATCAGCGGCGTGATGTAGCTCTTGAATTGCGCCACCACCAACAGGTAAATCAGGATCAGGCCCACACCGTAGGCCGCGCCCATGTCGCGGAAGGTCTCGTAGGTGATCTGCCATTCGCCGTCCCATTTCACCGCGTATTGGCGGTACGGGTCTTGGGGTTGGTTGATCCAATACTCGCCCAGTTCGCCGGTGTTGGGCAGCGCGGCGGC
>JAUXXN010000444.1 GCA_030684755.1 Hydrogenophaga sp. | reverse complement strand
GGCCTCCACAAATTCGCGCTCGAAGGCGGCAATTTCTTCGGGGTAATAGAACTCCACCATGTTCAGCGTCTTGTCCACGCTGAGGGGGAACAGGGTTGAGACGGTCAGCACATGCGGGTACCACTCCACCATGATATGTGGGTAGTAGGTGAGCCAAATGGCGCCGTGTTCGGGTTGCTGGCCCTGGCGGTATTGCATCAGTTGTTGTTGCCAGCGCTGGTAAACCGGGCTACCGGCCTTGCCCAGCAGGTTGGCCGCGCCCACGGTTTGCACCGAGTATTCGGGCTTGAATTCCCAGCGCAGGTCGTCGCAGGTGACGAAGTTGCCCAGCCCCGGGTGGAACGGCCCGACGTGGTAGTCCTCCAGGTAGACCTCGATGAAGGTCTTCCAGTTGTAGTTGCAGGTGTGCAGCTCCACATGGTCCAGCACCATGCCGTCAAAGTTCAGGGCCGAACGCGGGCCCATGTCTGCCAGGTCGGCGGCGATGTCGCGGCCATTGTCTTCAAACAGCAGCCCGTTCCATTCGCGCAAGGGGTAGTTGTTCAAATTCAGGCAGGGGTCGTGCGCAAAGTGCGGCGCGCCCAGCAGGTTGCCAGCCGGTGTGTTGCCCCGGCCACCGCTGTAGGTCCAGCGGTGCAGTGGGCACACGATATTGCCGCCAGCGCTGCCGCTTTGCGTGGTGCTGAGGTTGCCCCGGCCTTTGAGCATCACCGCTTGGCGATGGCGGCACACGTTTGACACCAATTCCACACCCTGTTGGGAGCGAATTAGCGCACGGCCACTGGCTTCTTGGGGCAGGGCGTGGTAGTCCCCCACGTTGGGTACAGCGAGTTGGTGCCCCACATACCGAGGCCCCCGCTGAAACAGGGTTTCCAGTTCGCGCTCAAAAAGCGTCTGGTTGAAATAGCTGGAAACCGGGAGTTGGCTTCTGGCCTGCTGGAGTTGAAGACTTAAATCAGACATCGTGGTCTTGACCTAGAGGCTCCCCCTATGAAGGGGCAGGGTAAGCGCTGGTCGAAAATCGAATTCGCGCGGGATGGGTGGTGTGGTGCGTCCCTCCGGACAAGGCTTGTCCGTCAGTAATGAAAAAAAGAGGGCGGATTGTACCCCGGGGTCTCCGTGCGACGGTGGTTTGGCCTCGTGCCGCTGGGCTTGGGTTTTCCCCAGCAGCCGTAGGCCCGGCACTCACGGCTAAAATCTTTGATCGACGGTCTGGCAGGCCGGGTGCTGGCTGCGGCCAGTCCCGACGGTGAGGCGGTCTGTTTTGTTGCAGTTTCATGACCTCACCCACACCATCCCCAACCACCAAAGCCTCGGCCCGGGCCCGCGCAGCCAGCCCCGTGGCCACCAGCTACGAGACCGCGCTCGAAGAGCTCGAACAGCTCGTGGCCCGGTTGGACGCAGGCCAGTTGCCACTGGACCAGTTGCTCACGCAGTACCAGCGTGGCGCCGAGTTGCTGGCCTATTGCCGCGCGCGGCTTGAAGCGGTGGAAAACCAGATCAAGGTGCTCGAAGGCGATGCGCTCAAACCTTGGGACGCCGCATGAACGCCGCGATGGCCACGCACCTCCAGGAAGCTGCTGAATGACCGTTTTGTTGTCTGAAAACCATTCCTTTGTCGATTGGCGCGCGTCGCAGCAGGCCGCTGTGGAGCAAGCCCTGTCTTTGTGGGTGTCGCCCCACGCGCCTGCGGGACTGGGCGAAGCCATGCGCTACGCCGTGTTGGACGGTGGCAAGCGCCTGCGCCCGCTGCTGGTGCTGGCCACTTCCGAAGCCGTGAGCGGCTCGCTGGCTGCAGCTATGCGTGCAGCCTGTGCGGTGGAGCTGATTCACGCCTATTCGTTGGTGCACGACGACATGCCGTGCATGGACAACGACGTGCTGCGCAGGGGCAAACCCACGGTGCATGTGCGCTTTGGTGAAGCGCAGGCCCTGTTGGCGGGCGATGCCTTGCAGGCACTGGCCTTTGAATTGCTGGTGCCCGACGACGACAGCATTTCACCCAGCATGGCCGCCTTGCTGTGCCGTTTGCTGGCGCGCTCTGCTGGTTCTTCGGGCATGGCTGGCGGTCAGGCGGTGGACCTGGCCAGCGTAGGGCTGGCTTTGGACCAATCGGCTCTGGAAGCCATGCACCGCCAGAAAACCGGTGCCTTGCTGCAGGCCAGCGTCATGATGGGTGCCGCCACGGGCCACGCCAGCGCGGAGGTGTTGACCCCGTTTGCGCAGTACGGTGCCAGCCTGGGCCTGGCTTTTCAGGTGGTGGACGATATTCTGGATGTGACAGCCGACTCCGCCACCCTGGGCAAGACAGCGGGCAAAGACGCCGCCTTCGATAAGCCCACTTTCGTGTCTCTGCTGGGGCTTGAACAAGCCCAGGCTTACGCCGACCGGGTGCTGGACCAGGCGCACGGCGCACTGGACCAGACCGGTCTGCCCCATTTGCATACCTTGCACGCCCTGGCCGACTGGGTAGGGCAACGCGCCCACTGAACCACAACGGCCCACAGAGCCCCTAGAGAGCGACTTACGTGACCCAACCCATGAGTTCCTTGCTGTCCTACATCCAGTCGCCTGAAGACCTGCGGCGCCTATCGCGTACCCAGTTGCACCCGCTGGCCGATGAACTGAGGGCCTTTGTGCTGGACAGCGTGGCCCGCACCGGGGGCCATTTGAGTTCCAATCTGGGCACGGTCGAGTTGACGGTGGCGCTGCATTACGTGTTCAACACGCCCGAAGACCGCCTGGTCTGGGACGTGGGCCACCAGACCTACCCGCACAAAATTTTGACCGGGCGGCGCGACCGCATGCACAGCCTGCGCCAGCAGGGCGGCATCAGCGGATTCCCTCGCCGAGAAGAAAGCGAATACGACACCTTTGGCACCGCGCATTCGTCCACCAGCATTTCAGCGGCGCTGGGCATGGCGCTGGCCGCCAAGATCAAGGGTGAAAATCGCAACGCCGTGGCCATCATTGGCGACGGCGCCATGACCGCTGGCATGGCCTTTGAAGCGCTGAACAATGCCGGTGTGGCCGAGGGCCGCCTGCTGGTGGTGCTCAACGACAACGACATGTCGATCTCACCGCCCGTGGGTGCGCTCAACCGATACCTGGCCCAACTCTTGAGCGGCCAGTTTTATGCCGCTGCCAAAAACGTGGGCAAGCAGGTGTTGAAAAACGCACCCCCGCTGTTTGAACTGGCCAAGCGGTTGGAAGAACACGCCAAAGGCATGGTGGTGCCGGCCACGCTGTTTGAAAAATTTGGCTTCAACTACATCGGCCCCATCGACGGCCACGACCTCGATTCGCTCATCCCCACGCTGGAAAACATCCGCCACCTGCTCGACACCGACAGTGGTCCCCAGTGTCTGCACGTGGTCACCAAACAAGGCCAGGGCTACAAGCTCGCTGAGGCCGAC
>JAUXXN010000439.1 GCA_030684755.1 Hydrogenophaga sp. | reverse complement strand
CTTGTGTATCCAGCAGGGCGCGATTGTGGATAGACAATGTCCTTGCGAGAAGATGTCGGTTCGCCACGCGTGATAACCTTGAGTTATCACAATCTTGCTCTTTAACGCTCCTTGAGCTTCGGTCTTTCCTATGAAACTGATCGCACTGCAAGCCTTGACCGCAGCCATCAAAACCGGCAGCTTGCGCTCGGCCGCGCGTCAACTGGGCCTGTCTCAACCGGCAGTGACAAAAATCATTCAGGAGTTGGAGGTGGAGCTGGGCACTAACCTGCTGATGCGCTCTACCAGAGGTGTGATACCCAGTGCACAAGGTCGAGTGCTTTGTGAACAAGCCGACAAAAGCCTGATGGAGTTGAGTGCAGCTGCCATGCAAGTCCGGCAACTCAGCGGACAGATGGTGGGTCAGTTGTCGGTGGGTGCGGTGCCGCTCGCAGTGATGCTGCTGATACCGGAGACACTGCGCACTTTCAGTGCGACGTTTCCCGATATTCGACTGCACTTGAGCGAAGAGCTCTACATCGCTCAACTCCAGCGCCTGCGCCAGGGACAGGTTGATGTGGCCGTGGGCGGAATCCCCGACGGATTGACCAGTGGCGAGTTTTCGGTGGAATCGCTCATGACAACGCAAATGGTTGTGGTGGTTCGCCACGGAAGCCCTCGAACAAAGGCTAGGTCATTGAAAGAACTGGCTGAAGCCAAATGGGTTTACACAGGCGCCAGCAGCGAAGAGGGTTATGCCAAGCTCTTATACGAAAGCCATGGGCTGCCCCCACCCACTGTTGGCGCAGTGGTCAACTCCACTCTGGCCCTCCTGTCGCTGGTTGGTTCTGGGGATTTTGTTGGACTGATGCCTGCGCAGATTGCGCGCCACCCGGTGTGTGCCCAGTACCTGCAAGTGGTGCCAGTACGCGAACAGGGCCTGCCATTGAAGGTAGGCGCCATCGTCCGGCGCGACTCGGTCGCATCGCCCGCAGTTCGACACTTCATCACACACCTGCACCGTGCAGCGCACCATGCCATGACCACCCACCAAGCCTAATGGCGGCAGACCCGCACTGGCATAAAGTTGCGCCGGTGTCGCTATATGTTGACTAGCCCAGGCGGATGTGGGTGACAGACTTGAGAGTCTTGCGGGGTTGCCGTACCCAATTTTGAGCCGCCCTAGCCGTGCGCATTCGGTAGCCGACCAAGAACTGTCGTTACCCTCTACCTAGGGCGCACGATGTGTGACAGAGGTGCTAAATCGGGTGCAACCGCGACCGCCCGGCCTGCCCGAAGACCCGCCGCCAGGCCCCATTGCGCTGCGCGACGTGGCCGCGCTGCAGCTGGTGATACCGAGCCGACCCAACGCCGTGCGCATGCATGTGGAGGCGGAAATGGCCAACATCGGCTGCCGCCCCATCGTGGCGCTGGAGATTGACGGCGTGTCGGCCATTCTCGACTTGGTGACCGACGGCGCGGGCGCCGCCCTGCTTTCGCGCAACGCAGTGGCCAGCTCCATCCGGCCTTCGGCCTATCAGACGCGCCCCATCTGTGACCCTGCTCTCCGTACCCGCTTGTGCCTGGCCACCAGCTCGTTGCGCCCAGCCACGTTGACTCAGAAGACCACAGCGGCCTTGATCCGACAGACGCTAGAAGCTGTCAATGGTTCTTGAGCAACCGGCTTGAAAAAGTCGCTCAAGTGAGCCAGCCCCCACTGTGCCGCATCAGCCACAAAATGGCACTCAGGCTGAGAAATGAGGTTGCCGTGGTGACCAGCAGCGCGGCCGCAGTAAAAGCCTCAAACCCATGCCGCTGCGCCAAAAGGGAATAAATGCCTAGCATGGGCATGGCCGCTGAAAGCACAGCGGCGGCCCGCAGATCGCCCTCCACCGCTGGCAGGCCCAGCAAGGGCAATAACACGACCGCACCCCAGACCGCCAGCGGATGCAGCAGCAGTTTGCCCAGCGCGATGGTGGACACCTGTCGGCGCAGGCCCTTGACCTGCAGACCCACCAGGGTCCCTCCGATGATGAACAACGCCAGGCCACCGCTGGCCGCAGAAAACAGGGCAACTGTGCGGGTGATGACCGAGGGCAGTGTCCACCCCATCAACGACACCAAAATGCCCGCCACGATGGCCACGATCATGGGGTTGCGCAACAACCGCTCAAGAATTTGGCGCAATGATGTCCACGGTGAGACCCGCTCGTTTGGGTTCGTGCCTGCATCGGCCAAGGCGAACAACAAAGGCAGCTTGAACAGGCTTTCAACCATCAGGTTAAGGGCCAACACAACTCCCGCAAGCGGGCCAAACAACAACAGCATCACAGGGTAGCCCACATACCCACTGTTGGAACAGGTCATGCCCATGGCCACATAGGCACTTTCGGTGAGGCTTTTGCCTTGCACCCAGTGGGCGTGCCACAAAACACCCAGCAGCAGTAGCATAGAGCCCGCCGTGAATGCCACCAAATAGCCCGGGTGAATCACCTCGCCAAGTGGGCGCGAAGACAGCGCATTGAACAGCAGTGCGGGCAAGGCAACCTGAATGACAAATTTGCCAAACACACGCATGTCGGCTTTGCTGAAAAGGTTCCAACGCACGCAGGCAAAGCCAGCAGCGATGCACAGGTAGATCGGACCGGTGATGGCCAAGATATCAAGCATGGTGAGCGGTCTCGTTCACTGAAGTCGGGATGCAGGGACTGATCAGCAAGGCTGAAATGGCCGCTCAGCGCCACCAAACCCTCTAAGCAAAAGGGCCTGCAACACCGTGCAAGCCCTCTTGGGTACGCAACTCTTGGCAGCTGTTTACAGCCGCAGCACAAACAAGGTGA
>JAUXXN010000432.1 GCA_030684755.1 Hydrogenophaga sp. | reverse complement strand
TATTTGGACCGGGCGTAGTCTGAGCCAATGATGGCGGCGTGGTGAATGCGCAACAACATCTGTCTTCGAACCTTTAATCGGCCATCAGCGCAGCCGGGTCTTCGGCGGCCAGCACGCTTTGCGCCCAAGTGGCGAGCTTGCCCGTGTCGCAGCGCAAAATTTGCTGTTTCACGGCCAAAATTTGCGAGGGATGCATGGAGAAACTGCGCAGACCCAAGCCGATCAGCAGCCGCGTCAGGGTTACATCGCCCGCCATTTCGCCGCACACGCTCACGCTTTTGCCCTGCGCGCGGCACTGGACGATGGTGCCGGCCAGCAGCTGCAACACGGCGGGATGCACAGGGTCGTAAAGGTGAGATACAGCTTCATCGGCACGGTCAATGGCCAGTGTGTACTGAATCAGGTCGTTGGTGCCAATAGACAGAAAATCAAAATGCCGCAGAAACAGAGGAACGGTCAGCGCTGCTGCGGGCACTTCGATCATGGCACCCAGCCGCACCGGCCCATACACCATGCCACGCGCATCCAGTTGCTCACGAGCGCGCTGCACCAATGCCAAGGTCTGGCGAATTTCACGCGCGTGGGCCAACATAGGCACCAGCAGATTGACCGCGCCATGCGCTGCAGCACGCAAAATGGCGCGCAACTGGAACAGAAACATGGCCGGATCAGCCAAGCTCCAGCGGATGGCACGCAAACCCAAAGCAGGATTCAGGTGGTCGTCTCCCGCGCGCAAGGCGCCACGGTCAAGCGGTTTGTCAGCCCCCACATCGACTGTGCGGATGGTGACCGGCAAGCCCTGCATACCCTCCACCGCTCGGCGGTAGGCCCGGTACTGCTCCTCTTCATCGGGCAGTTTTCCATTGCGGCCCATGAACAAAAACTCGGTCCGAAACAAGCCCACGCCCACGGCGCCAGCCTTGAGAGCCGCCACAGCGTCTTCAGGCTGCTCGATGTTGGCAAGCAGCTCAATTTTCTGGCCGTCCAGCGTCACGGCCGGGGTGTTTTTCAGGCGCGACAGGCGTTCGCGCTCGACCTCGCCCTGGCGCTGCTTGAAGCCGTATTCGGCCAGCAACACCGGCGAGGGGTCGATCACTACCACGCCCGCTTCCCCATCAATGATGACCCAGTCGTCCTGTGCAATCAGGTGGCTTGCCGAGCGCGCGCCGACCACAGCGGGAATGTCCATGCTGCGCGCGACGATGGCGGTGTGGCTGGTTTTGCCGCCCACATCGGTCACGAAACCGGCAAACACGCTTTGCTTGAACTGCAGCATGTCAGCGGGTGACAGGTCGTGGGCGATCAGCACCAGCGGCACTTCGTTGCTGCTGTCTTCTGCGCCTGGCGACGCGCTGGCAGCCACCGGCGAAGCCATGCCGCGCATGACCCGCAACATGCGCTCGACCACCTGCTCCAGGTCCGCCTTGCGCTCGCGCAGGTAGGGGTCTTCCATTTCATCGAACTGGCGCGCAATCACCTCCAGCTGGCTGGTGAGCGCCCATTCGGCGTTGTAGTGGCGCTCCACGATCCAGTGTTTGACACCGCTGGCTAGTTGCTCGTCCTGCAGCAACATCAGGTGCACGTCGAGCAGCGCGGCGAGTTCCGGGTGGGCGTCGTTGGAGCCTTGCGCATTGAGGCTGAGCTGCACTCGCTCAATTTCTTCCACTACCACATCACGCGCACCGCGCAAGCGTTCAATTTCGACATCTACCTGTTCCGTCTTGACGAAATAGTGCGCCACATCGATGCGGCTTGACGCCACGATCACCGCCCGCCCAATGGCGACGCCACGAGAAACCGCCTGACCGTGGACTGTGAAGCTCATGCTGAAGCGCTCGTTCGCTGCGTCAAGCGACGCAGATCGTGGTTTGGCATATACGCAACGGCCTGGTCAGCTGCCAAGTATCGGGGGCGCATGTTTACTCGCCCTCGCCAAACTTGTCGTTGATCAACGCCAGAATGGCGTCCATCGCCTGCTGCTCGTCAGCGCCGCTGGTTTCCACTTCCACCTGGCTGCCCATGCCAGCGGCCAGCATCATCACACCCATGATGCTTTTGGCGTTGATGCGGCGTGAGCCGCGCGACATCCAGACCTCGCAGCTGTGGCTGCCGGCAAGTTTGGTGAGTTTGGCCGAGGCTCGCGCGTGCAGCCCGAGCTTATTGCTGATGGTCACGGTGGTCTTGATCATGGGTGGCTCTTCTGGCCTGATTTTGGGGAGCGGTCACAGCCACCTGGATCACACCCTGCGTGGCGCCGATCATGGCGCGCGAGATCAGTGCGTCCAGCGACTCGTGGCGGTACGACACGGTGCGCAGCAGCATCGGCAGGTTGACGCCGGTGATCAGCTTGGAACGTACGCCGTCCACCAGCTTTTGCGCCACGTTACAAGGGGTGGCGCCGAACACGTCGGTCACCACCAGGGTGTTGTGCTGAGCCAACTGGCGCATCATCGCGCGCGCCTGGGCCAGCGATTCTTCAGGCGGTACATTGGGTTGAACGTCCAAGGCAGCCACTGCCTCGGCGCTGTCGGGGAACACGTGCAACACGCATTGGCGCAAGGCGGAAGCCAGCGGCGCGTGAGCAATGATGAGGATGCCGTTCATGGCGCCAGTTTAGCCTT
>JAUXXN010000429.1 GCA_030684755.1 Hydrogenophaga sp. | reverse complement strand
TATCGCGCAGCAGCGGGCTGGGGGTGTTGACAGCGCCATGCAAAGACATCAGACGCGCTGTGAAGAACCAAGACACATCGCGTTGTGGGCGGTGGCTCAAGGTGATGCCGACTTCGGTGCCCATGTAGCCTGCCCGTGCGTTGTAGGCCGGGCGTGTTGCCGTGGCTTCGCTGGGGTTCACTTGGTAAAAATACGATTGCAACGAGCGGCTGGCCCAGCTGGGTTGCAACGACAGGCTGAGTGTGGCGGGCGTGCCGGCCACTTGGGGCAGGCGCCAGCGCAGTTGGGGGTCGAAGCTGATACCGCGCGAGTCCACTCGGCTGAAGTCGGTGGACATGATGGCGCGCAGCTTCAGGTGCAGCGTGGGTTTGCCGGGCCAGGTGTTCAGGCCTTTGTAAACGGCTTGCGGGCCGATGCCAAACAAATAGTCCAGGTCGGGCATTCCTTGGCGCAGGTCGTTGTTGTTGGCATTGAAGGCGCCGTTGGCGCTCAGGTCCAGCTCCCAGTCGGAGGAGCGCACAAGCCGCCCGCTGACACTGCCGCCGTCGATGCGCAGCACCGGGCCGCGATAAATGAACACCGGCAGCACAGCGCTGCGGCTGCGCGAGTGGTTGGCGCCGGGGTAGTCGGGCACGTAACCTGCGCCGACGGCCATGCCGGCTTCCCAGAGCGGCAGGCCTGTGGGTGTGGGCGGTGTGGTGTGGGTTGGCGCATGGGGCGTGCCCGTTGGCGTGGTGGCCCAGGTGTTTAGGCTGGTGACGCTGGCGAGGCTGGCCAAAAGACAGGCCAAGGGGGTGTGCATTTTCAAGGGCATTTTCATGGGCAAATGAGGGTGATAGAGTTACAAAACCAGACGTTGGGCGTAGCCCGTCATCTCCAAATAACCACGGCCCACGGGCTGGCCTTGGCTGTCAAACAGGTCGGACAATCCTTCCCAATACACCGTGCCGGTGCTGCTGCGGCTGTCCAACTCTTGCGGGTCGATGACGGCTTGCACGGTGTAGACCGTGGGGCCTGCCGCGCTGGGTACGCTCACGCGCCATTCCACGGGGTAGCGGGCGCGGGTGCGCGGGCTGGTCCAGTGGCGCAGGGGTGTGAATTGGACTTGGTGGGGCGCAAAGCTGCTGGCGCTGGGAGCCACCGCGCTGCGCCACGAGCCGCCTGCCCACAGCGCGCTGCCGTCGGCGCGGCGCAGCCGAAAGGCGGTGAGGCTGTCGCCGTTGAACAGGTTCATGCCGATCCAGTCCCAGCCAACGGCGTCGGGGTGCAATAGGGCTTCGCTCCATTCGTGGTCGAGCCAGGCGGTGCCTTGCACCTGAAAGCGCTGCTTGCCAAAGCCCAGTTGGCCTTGCACCGCCAGTTGGGGCTGGGTGACGTAGAAGCTGGCTTGTGCCGCGTCAGGCCCTTTGCGCGAAAAGCCGTTGTCGCCTTGCAGCAGCAGGGGCTGGGTGGGTGTGGCGCTCAGTTCGATGCGCAACGGGTCGCTCTGGATGCGGGTGGCGTAAGCGCCGTTGGGTTGGCGTTGGATGGACCAGTCGCGCAGCACCACGTGGGTGTCTTGGGCGCTGGCGAACACGCCGCGTTCGGTGGGCAGGCCAGGGGCGGGGGGCTCACCGTTCCAGCGGGCAATACGCTGGTCGTGCCAGAGTTGCCCGGCTTGCACATCGGTGATGGCGGCATGGGCAAACAGCAACTGGCGCGCAGCCAGACGCCCGGGCAGGGTTTGGGTGCCGTCGACTCGGCTGCGAAAAAACGTGACTTGAAAGCCGAAGGCCCGGCCTGCTGTGTCTTGGGCGTGGCCGGTGAGGTACCACCATTCGGTGCGGGTGTCGTTGTGCGTGCCGTGGTCGCGCGGGAACACCAGCGCACGCGGGCGCAGTGCGGGGGCTGGCGTTGGGCTTGTGTTTTGGGCTTGGCTTTGATTTTGGTTTTGGCCTTGAGCTTGGACGGGGTGGGCCAGGGCCAGCCAAGGCGCAGCCAGCAGGCTGGTGCTGCCCAGTAAAACGCGGCGGCGTTGGGGGTTGTGTTCTTGTGGGGGCATGGCTTCACCAATCTTCTTTGACGGCCTGCACCGCGTCGCGGCTGGCGGCAGCGCGTCCGGCCAACCAGGCTGTGGCGGTGCCTGCCAACACCACGGCGGCGCACAAAATGAGCAGCCGTGCCCAGGGCAGGGCGAGGTCCATGGTCCAGTGAAAGCTTTGTGGGTTGACCACGTGCACCAGCACCAGGCTCACGCCTAGGCCCAGCGCCAAGCCAGCCAGCGCGCCGAGCACCGTCCAGGCGAAGCCTTCTAGGGCCACCACGCCCAAAATCTGGCGGCGCGTCAAGCCCAGGTGCGCCAACAGGCCAAATTCGCGCCGCCGCGCCAACACCTGCGCACTGAAACTGGCGGCCACGCCAAACAGGCCAATGCCAATGGCCACCGCTTGCAGCCAGTAGGTCACAGCGAAGCTGCGGTCAAAAATGCCCAGCGAAATGGCGCGGATTTGACCAGCAGAGGCCAGCTCAATCAGGTCGGCGGCACCCAGTGTGTCGGCAAGTTCGCGCACGCGTTGGCGCACCGCGTCTTCGTCGGCTTCGGTGGCGCCGTCGGCCAGGTACAGCGCTAGGTCGTTCACCCGGGCGTCGCCCGAAAGGCGCACGAAGTCGGCACGGTCTATCACCACGCTGCCGTGTTGGCGGGCGTAGTCGCGCCACACACCGGCCACAAAGTAGCGGGTGTCGGGCGGCGCTGCCGGAAAAGCCAACCCCAGCGCGGGCAACCAGCCGCCGGGTGCCGCGCCGTGCAGGTCTTGCATGGCCTCGCTCACATACACCGTGACCACGTTCGCGCTGTTGCCGGGAGGTGACAACGGGTTGCCCACCAGCGGCAGGCTTTGGCCCTTCAACCCGGTGCCATCGCCCATGACCAGGGGCCGTGCCAGCAGGGTGATAGGCGGCAGGCTGGGCGTGAGTTGCAGTTGGGTGGCTCGCAGCGGCTCCACACGCACCACGCCGGGCAGGCGGGCCACGGCCTGCACAAAGTCGTCGGGCAGGGTGTTGCCCTCGCCCATGCTGCTGCCTGCACGCACATACAGCGGTGCGGGCAACACGCCGTCGAGCCACTGGGTGACCGAATCGCGAAAGCTCGCCACCATCACCGTGAGCGCCACCGACAGCGCCAAACTGGCCACCACGCCGCTAGTGGCCACGGCAGCGGTTTCGCGCAGGCGGCGCGAACGCTCCACCGCCAGCAGCGGCAGCGCACGCCTAGCAACCAGGGGCGCTACCTGGTTCAGCAAAGCGCCCACCGCCAGCGGCAAAGCGGCAATGCCACCCACCAGCAGCAAGCCCACCGATATGTAAGCCGCCAACGGAATGCCGCCCACCGGCGGCGCCCAAGCCAGTGCGGCTGCCAGCAGCATGAGGCCCAGCGCCCAGCCGGGGTGGCGCGGGCGGGCGGTGCCCGCGCCACCCAGCCCTTTCAGCGCCAGCGCAGGCGCCATGCGTGCGGTGGCGCGGGCGGGCCACCAGCCACCCGCCAGCGCAGCGGCCACGCCCAGCGCGCCATACAGCAAGGCGGCGCCGGTGCTCCACTGCAAGCTGGGCGCCACGCCCGCAAAGTAGCCACCGCCCAAGTCGCCGCCCAGCACCCGCAGTGCCAGCGCCGCCAAGCCGGTGCCCAAGGCCAAACCCAACGCACTGCCCAGCAGACCCAGCGCGGCCGACTCGGCCATCACCAGCCGCAAGCGCTCCGGGGCTGAGAGGCCCAGCACGCCCAGCAAAGCAAACTGCTGCTGGCGCCGCGCCACCGACAGGGACAGCACCGAAAACACCAAAAACGCGCCGGTGAACAGGGCCACCAGCGCCAACACAGTGAGGTTGACCCGGTAGGCGCGCGACAGGTTGCTGACCCGTTCACCCGCCTGTTCGGGGCGCTGCGCCAGCACGTTGGCGGGCAGTGGCAGGCTGGCCAGCACCTCGTCGGGCTGGGTGCCGGGTTGCAGGCGCAGGTCGATGCGGCTGAGCTGGCCGGGCCGGTCCATCAGCGCTTGGGCGGCGGCCACGTCCATCACCAACAAGGGCGCGCCGGGCGCGTTCACCGTGCCCGCCACCCGCACCGAGCGCAGCGCCAAGCCGCTTTGCAGTTGCAAATGTGCGGGCGTGGCGCTTTCGGTTTGCAGGGCTTGGCGGGCGGCAGGGTTCAAAAACACCGCGTCGGGCGCAAACAGTTCAAAGCGGCGGCTGTTGTCACCACTGCTCGCAGGCCGGGGCATGAGCGCGGGCGATACGCTGGCCACGCTGAGCGCGTCCACACCCACCAGCTTCACGGGCAGTTTTTCGCCGCTGGGGAAAAGCACGGTGGTGCTGATCTCCAGCACCGGGCTGGCCAGCGCCACGCCCGGGTGGGCGGCCACTTGCTCCAGAAGTTCGTCGGGCAGGGCGCCTTGGCGGGCACGAAGTTCCAAGTCGGGCTGGCCGTTGACCGAGCTGACCGCGCTGGAAAATTCGGCCAACGCCGACGCGTTGATGAGATGCACCGCAAACGCCAGCGCCACCCCCAACATGACAGCCACCACAGCCGATGCGTTGCGCCAAGGGTGGTGCAGCAGTTCTTGCCAAGAAAATGTGGTGAGCAATGCGCGCATAGCTGCTCAGCTTAAAGCAAGGGCCAATGCCCCTGTGCTGCGGGTGCATCGGTCTAGTTGCGCTGGCCCGAAGTTTGCATGCGCGTACGATGGCTGTTTTCAGGCTTCTGAAATCCACCGTCCTTCGGACTGCCCTTGTTGGCCAACCCACTTTTTTAACGGTGACATCCATGGTTCGTATCCATCTGGCGATTGAACTTCAATACGCCATCAACCCGCCCAGCGCCGACTTTATTTTCAACGTCCAGGCCGCCCACACCCCTCAGCAAACCGTGGTGTGGGAAGAGCTGCAGGTGAGCCAGCCGGTGCCGCTGGTCAGCCACACCGACCCGGCCAACCGCAGCCGCACCCTGCGCCTCACCGCTGGCCCGGGCGACCTGAAGCTGCGCTACCGCGCCACGCTCGACATCAGCCACCATGTGGCCGCGCCCGACAGCGTGTTTGAAACCCCCGTGGCCCAGTTGCCGCCCGAGGCGCTGATTTACCTCTACCCCAGCCGCTACTGCCAGTCGGACTGCGTGACCGCGCTGGCCAACAGTCTGTTTGGGCAGCTGCCGCAGGGCTACCGGCGCGTT
>JAUXXN010000165.1 GCA_030684755.1 Hydrogenophaga sp. | reverse complement strand
GCATTGCGCGCAGCATTTACCGCGACCCCGATTACCTGGACGACCCGGTGTTGGGCGATTATTTGCAGGCCATTTGGCAACCGCTGCTGGCGGCGGCGCAGGCGCGGGGCGATGTGCCACCCGAGTTGTCTGAGCGGCTGGCCTGGGAGCTGATGATTTCCCGCGACCGGCGGGTGAATGCTTTTGCGCTGCCCGGCGGTTACTTGGGTGTGCACCTGGGGCTGATTGGGGCCACCGACAACGCGGCCGAGCTGGGTTCGGTGCTGGCACACGAGTTGAGCCATGTGTCGCAGCGCCACATTGCACGGCTGGTGGCCCGGCAAGACCGGCTGGCGCCTTGGATGATGGG
This sequence comes from Hydrogenophaga sp., assembly GCA_030684755.1. Taxonomy (GTDB): domain Bacteria; phylum Pseudomonadota; class Gammaproteobacteria; order Burkholderiales; family Burkholderiaceae_C; genus Hydrogenophaga. The sequence continues at coordinate 8,071 of JAUXXN010000165.1, read as the reverse complement.
GGCGATGATTTTGAGCGCCCTGGCGGTCCGCGCCAACACCGAAGTGGCCAGCGCGGCCATGCTGGGCAGCCAGGCGGTGGCGGCGCAAACGCAGCTGAATTTTTCACGCGACATGGAGCGTGAGGCCGACCGCGTGGGTTTTGGCGTGCTCACCAGCGCGGGCTTTGATGGCCAGGGGTTTGTGGACATGTTCGACAAGCTGCAGCAGGCTTCGCGCCTGAGCGACGACGGCTCGTTTCCCTACCTGCGCAGCCACCCGCTGAGCAGCGAACGCATGGCCGACATGCGCTCGCGCTTGCCGCTGGAGACTGCCCCCGCATTGCGGAGCACGGCGCCCGTGCTGCCCGAGTTGCATGCGCTCATGGCGGCGCGTGCCCGTGTGCTGGCCGAAAACGGACCCGACCGGTTGAGCGCCTGGTTGCAAAACGGCCAGGGGCCCCAAGCGGTGCCGGGCGAGTTGTACGCAGCCGCTTGGGCGGCCATGCGTTTGGGGCAGCCTGAGCGTGCGCTGGACTTGGCGCAGCGCCTGCGTTCGCAGGTGGTGCCGCCCGCGCGTTGGGTGGTAGACGCCCTGCAGTTGGAAGTGCTATTGACCGCGCCACCCAGCACCGGCCCCACCGCCACGGCGCGGGCGGCCAGCCTGGCAGCGTTGCGCGACCAAGCTTTGGCCAGCGGTGGGCGCTCACTCACCTTGCTGGGCGTGCAGGCGGCGCTGGCCACGGGCGAGCCCCAGCGCGCTGCGGTGCGGCTGCAAAGCTGGGTGGTGCAACACCCGCGCGATGCATTGGCTTGGCAAACGCTGGCTCGGGCGCACCAGGCGCAGGGCCACACGCTGCGCGCGATTCGGGCCGAAGCCGAGTCGCGCGTGGCGCAATTGGACTACGCGGGTGCGGTGGAGCGGTTCAAGGCGGCACAGGCCTTGCCTGCGGCACAACGCGCAGCCGACCCGATGGAGCTGGCCATTGTGGACAGCCGTTTGCGCGATGTGGAGGTGCTGTTGCGCGAATCGGTGGCCGAGGAATAGCCCAGTAGCGCAGTAACCCAATAGCGCAATTCCCTGTGTGGCTGCCTTGGGTCAGCGCATGGTCGCGTTAAGACCGGGGGAAAATGGCTTTCAGAGCGGCGTCCACCACCAGCATCAGCACCGAATAAATCACCGAGCCCAGCAGCGCTGCCCAGAAGCCATTCACACCGAAGCCGTCGAGCAAGCTGGCGGCGGCCCAGAACATCAGGGCGTTGATGACAAACAGGAACAGGCCCAACGTGACCACGGTGACCGGCAGCGTGAGCACCACCAAGATGGGGCGCAGCAGCGTGTTGAACAGACCGATAAAGGCGGCCGCAATGAGGGCCGAGCCGAAGCTCTGAATTTGCACGCCGGGGTAGATGTAAGCCAGCAGCAGCAGGGCACAAGCGGCCAGCAGCCATTTCGCAATGAGTTTCATGCCTTCAGCATAGCAGCCCCAACGCCACAGCCCAACCGAATCGAACCGAAGTGAACCGCCTTGAGCGCAGTGCTGGGTTCATTTCGGCAAAACCTGTACCGGCGTGGGGTGCGCGTGCGCTGGGTATCATCCAGACGATGGCAGGCATTCACATCACCGACATTGAGCTCGCCGTCAACTTCTGGCGCGAGCGGGCGCCCTCGACCGACGGATTGACGCTGTCAGCACCCGTGCGGGCGCTGGCTGAGGTGTACGCGCTGCTGGTGTATTTTCATGAAACCGAGGCCGACGAAGCCAGTTTGCCCAGCGCCGCCCGCGAGGCTTGGCTGGCCTGGTTTGAAAGCACTCCCGACACGCCCTGCATTGCCATTTGCTCCACCAGCCAGGGCGACGCCCTGTGCAAAGGCTGTGGCCGCACCTTCGACGAAGTGCAGCGCTGGACCGAAATGTCGCCCGCCGAAAAGCGCGTGAGCTGGCGGCGCATCACGCTGGAAGGCGATTCCTGGCGGTTCAACCGCTACGCCGAACGGGCGCTGGAAAAAGGCTCCCCCCGCGCCGCCTGCGGCGCGGGGTGTCACTGAGGTACGGTGTAGTTGGCCTGCGAGAGGTTGTCCACACCGCAATCCACGGTACCGATCCAGTCGATGAATTCTTTCACCGCTGGGCCTGCCATGGGCGCACCGTGTTGCGGCACGATCATGTGAATCGGCAGGGTGCGGGCCATGTTGGCCCACAGGCGCAACACCTTGTTGGACACCATGTAGCGACGGTGAAACGCAGCCATTTTTGGAATGTGCTCGGCCAATGACGTGATGGGCTTGGAAGCATCGGCCGAGGTGCCTATAGACACACCCAAATCACCCGAGAACAGAATGCGGCTCACAGGGTCCCAGAACTGGAAGTTGCCCTCGGAGTGCATGAAGTGCGCAGGTATGGCCACGATTTCGCTGTTCCCCAGCGGAATGCGCATGCCAGGGTCGGCGATGCCTTTGATGCGGCCTACCGTTTTGCCAGGTTTACAAAAATGCGGGGCAAAACGTTCCCACAGGGTTGAAATGTAGAGTGTGGCCTGGGTGCTGGTCATCCAGCGGTCGAGCGAAGCAATGATGTCCGGGTCTGCGTGCGAGGCCAGGATCATGGAGAGCTTTTGCGGCGAAAAAAAGCGCCCGACCGTGAGCAGCAGCTCGTTGTAGGCCACGTTGCCGCCCGGATCGATGATGGCGCCGGTGTCGCCATGGATCACGAGAAACTGGTTGGCCTGTACGGCTTCGCCACCCTCGTCGCTGAGGTGGGCAAACATCAGGCACACATGGCCGTTGTGGTTGAACAGTTCAATCGCCATGCAGGCTTCTCCGGTCGGGTGGTGGGCGCTGGGATCGACGCCCGCAAGTTTCAGGCGATGGCCCGAGTTTCGTGTTGCTTCAGGTTAAGACACTTTACATCACGTTTCAATATGCCAAGCCCTTTTCGGCTGCGCTCGGGTCGGGCGATAGGTCGGCATTCCTGGCCGACCAGTGGTTTCAGACGCGCTGCGCCAGCTCCGTGGCCTTGCCGATGTAGCTGCCCGGCGTCATGGCCAGCAGGCGGTCTTTTTCGGGCTGCGGAATCTCCAGGCTGCGAATAAGTGCGTGCAGCGCTTCGGCGGTCACGGTTTTTCCGCGCGTGACTTCCTTGAGCTTTTCGTAGGCGCCTTGCACGCCAAAACGGCGCATCACGGTTTGAATGGGCTCGGCCAACACTTCCCACGAGGCGTCCAGGTCGGCGGCCAGCGCTTCTTCGTTCAGCTCCAGCTTGCCCAGGCCCACGCTCAGCGAGTGGTAGGCCAGCACCGCGTAGCCCATGGCCACGCCCATGTTGCGCAGCACGGTGGAGTCGGTCAGGTCGCGCTGCCAGCGCGAAATGGGCAGCTTTTCAGACAGGTGGCGCAGCAGGGCGTTGGCCAGGCCCAGGTTGCCTTCGGCGTTTTCAAAGTCGATCGGGTTGACCTTGTGCGGCATGGTGGACGAACCAATTTCGCCATCTTTCAGGCGCTGCTTGAAGTAGCCCAGGCTCACATAGCCCCAGATGTCGCGCGAAAGGTCGATCAGGATGGTGTTGGCGCGGGCTGTGGCGTCGAACAGCTCGGCCATGTAGTCGTGCGGCTCGATCTGGATGCTGTAGGGCTGGAAGGTCAGGCCCAGGCCAAGGGGCTCTGGGGTTTCAACCACTTCGCGGCTGAAGGCTTCCCAGTCAAAGTCGGGCCAGGCGCTCAGGTGGGCGTTGTAGTTGCCCACAGCACCATTCATCTTGGCCATGAGCTTCACGCCGGCAATGCGGTCGCGGGCGGTGTTCAAGCGCACCACCACGTTGGCCAGCTCTTTGCCCACGGTGGTGGGGCTGGCGGTTTGGCCGTGGGTGCGGCTGAGCATGGGCACGGCGGCAAAGGCGTGGGCCATGTCGCGCAGTTTGGCGATCAGGCCGTCGAGCGCGGGCAGCAGCACCACATCGCGCCCGCCCTTGAGTTGCAGGGCATGGCTGGTGTTGTTGATGTCTTCGCTGGTGCAGGCGAAGTGCACGAATTCGGCGGCTTTTTCAAGTTCGGGGCGGGCATCAAACTTGGACTTGATCCAGTACTCCACGGCCTTGACGTCGTGGTTGGTGATTTTTTCAATGTCTTTGATGGCCACCGCGTCGGCTTCGCTGAAGTTTTTCACCAGGCCCAGCAGGTAGGTACGGGCGCCGGGCGACAGCGGCTTGAATTCATCAAACCCGGCGTCGGACAGGGCAATGAACCAGGCCATTTCGACTTGCACTCGGCGGTGCATGTAGCCCTGCTCGCTCATGAAGGGGCGCAGGCTGGCCAGGCGACCGGCGTAGCGGCCATCCAGCGGCGACAGGGCTGAAACAGGTGACAGGGCCGCAGAGGCCAAAGCGGATGAAACGGAGGGGGGGGTGGTCGGACGCATCTACCGATTGTAGGAGGCTGCGTGTGGTCTTTCACGCAGGCGCCAGACGGCGGCTGTGCGGTATAGGCTGTGTCAGCTTGGGTGCATAGAGGCATCGCTAAAATGACCAAACCCAGGGAATCCTGCTACACGAACAACAATTCCATGAAACTCATCGGTGCCGTCACCAGCCCTTACGTGCGCAAAGTCCGCGTCGTCATGGCCGAAAAAAAGCTCGACTACCAGTTCGTCCCCGAAGATGTCTGGGCTGCTGACACAAAAATTGCCGCCTCCAACCCGCTGGGCAAGGTGCCTTGTTTGGTGATGGAGGGTGGCGATGCGCTGTTTGACTCGCGCGTCATCGTCGAGTATTTGGACACGTTGTCGCCAGTGGGCAAGCTCATTCCAGCGCAGGGGCGCGAGCGCGCTGAGGTGAAAACCTGGGAAGCGCTGGCCGACGGTGTGCTGGACGCGGCCATTTTGGCCCGCCTGGAAGCCACTTGGCCGGGCCGCACCGAGGCCCAGCGCAGCGACGCCTGGGTGGAGCGCCAGTTAGGCAAGATCCACACCTCGCTGGCGTCCATGAGCCACAGCTTGGGCGACAAGGTGTTTTGTTCGGGCATTCACCTGAGCTTGTCGGACGTGGCGGTGGGCTGCGCGTTGGGTTACCTCGATTTCCGTTTCCCATCTATTGAATGGCGCACGCCCTACCCGAACTTGGCCAAACTGAGCGACAAACTGGCGCTGCGCCAGAGTTTTGTGGACACCTTGCCCAATTGAATACGACCTTCAAAAGCTGGTGGCCGATACAACCAAAGGTGAGGATGGTCTGAGCATTCCCAGCCAGACCTTGCAACAGGTGCGCGAGGAATACGCCACCAGGCGTCGTCAGTTCAAAAAAACACCGGCTCAATTGGCGGGTGAGCAACCCCTAGTCCAGCAAATACAGCCTGGGTTGGCTACCTTTCAAAAATACTGAGGATGCAACGGGACAGCCAATCGGCTTAACGTACGATTTATTCCGTTTTCTGAGGCGACCCCAAGTAGGCTGATTCAGAACATCCGCGGATCGAACTCGAACGGGTTGCGTTCGACCACCAGGCGGATTTGGGCGTACTGAGGATGCAAAGGGTTGAGCAGCAGGTTGCGCTCAAGAGGCTCGACATAAGACGGCACCCACAGACCAAGGCTGGAGGTGTGGGACAGCCATACATCACCCAGGCTTCTGCTCAACGACACATCCGTTGCCCAGTGTGCGGCCAATCCTATGTCGATCACATCGTCGAGCTTGGCGTCATGAGGCAAATCCAGGCGCATAAGGATCTGGTCTTTGACCGCTAGCCCGTTGGTGTGCACGCGCTTTTCCAGCTGAAACAGCGCGCGGCTGGAACTTGTGTAGACAACCTGTCTGCCGGTGCGGCTGTGCCATCGGCCATCGAAGAAGGTAGAGCCAAGGCCTTGGCTCATGAGAATGCTGAATTCGTCAGGCTGCGGTGAAGGGCAGTATCCAATCCGCCAGACGCAAATGCCGCTCAAGCCGCGCCGCCGTACTTGGTGGACATCAGCAAGTTCTTGACGAGCTGCGCCCCATACGATGTCTTGACCGCTTCCAATGGCACCTCGTTGTCCAGCAGTGGATGCGGCGTGCGCAGCCATGCGGATGCACCGGCCTCGGTCGCAAACACATCGGCGGCCATGTCGTGCACCTCTACCAATCTCAGCAAGGTCTCTGCGGCATGCAGAGGCAAATCCTGGTCCTTGGCAGACAGCCTGGTGGCCGTTCCCCGGTCCAGATCCATGTATTGGGCCAAGACACCCTTGCCCAACCCCAAATACTGGCTCACAGGCTCAATGATCCGGCTGGAAAGGCCCTTGCGTATCAACTGATGCCCATGGACAGGGACATCATGAAAGCTGCGCAACCCCAGCATCAACAGGGGGCTAGGTAGGGGCGAGGATTGCATGGCGTTGGGCATGATGCAATTACATCACGGCAACGATGCAATTACAACCGAAAGTGCCAAAAACCAATCCACCCGGGCCGCTATGGCAATAGGCGGGCTTTGGCTGGGTGGAGCGCCAGTTAGGCAAGATACACACCTCGCTGGCGTCCATGAGCCACAGCTTGGGCGACAAGGGAATGACGCACGCCCTACCCGAACTTGGTCAAGCTGAGCGACAAGCTGGCGCTGCGCCAGAGCTTTGTGGACACTCTGCCCACCTGAGTTCTTGTAGGCATGCGCCAGGGCGCAGTTCGTTCAAAATTGCACAAGCCAACCGCCTGAGCAAGGACATTCGACCCCGATCGCTTGAATCAGGCGCTGTTGGCGCGGCGCTTGAGCCAGCGCATCAACCCGCCCACCACGGGCAGTTTTTCGTACAGCTCTTCGGCTGCGTCCCAGTAGTCGCGGTGGTCGCTGATGCGGCCATCGGGTGCCAGTACCAGGTGCGAGCCGCCCCGGATCACCTGTTCGGTGACGGTGTCAAAGCGCTTGAAGCGAAAGCGAAACTCCCACACCAGAAAGGCCTGCGCGCCGTCCACCACCTGCTGCGTGACGACAAAGCGCGGCTGGTGCAGGCTGTGGAACATGTGTTCAAAAATACCCCGGATGGCGGGCACGCCGTGGACCTCGTTGAACGGGTCTTTGAAGCGTGCGTTGGGCGTGTACAGCGTGCCGATGTCGGCCAGCGACTGCGGCGACAGGGCTTCAAAGTAGGCGCTGATGCGGGCCACGGCGGCGCGCGATTCGGTGGGGTTCATGGGGTTTTCATAGGCCGGTGAAGCGGCGCACCGTTGGGAAATACAGGCGGTAGGGCAGCACGCGCAGAAGTTTCATCCAGCGGGTGAAGCGCTTGGGGTAGTGGATGTCAAATGAGCCGCTGGCCCAGCCCTCGATCATGGCTTGCGCGGCTTGGTTGGGCGTGATCAGGGCGGGCATGGTGAAGTCGTTTTGGGCGGTGAGCGGCGTTTGCACAAAACCGGGGTGGACCACGCTCACGCCCACGCCCAGCGGTTCCAGATCCATGTACAAAGTTTCGGCAAGGTGGGTGAGCGCGGCTTTGGTGGGTCCGTAGGCCAAGCTCTTGGGCAGGCCACGAAAGCCCGCCACGCTGCTGATGAGGCTCACATGGCCCTGGCCTCGGGCGATGAGGCTGGGCAAAACGGCGTCGATCACGTGCAGGGCGCCGGTGTAGTTGATGTCCATGTGGCGCTTGAGGTCGGCCATGTCCATGTCGGTGGCGCGCATCTCGCGGTAGTGTCCGGCGCAGTAAAGCACCAGGTCCAGCGGGCCTTGCTGCAAGATGGCCTGGGCGGCGCGGGTGACCGCCTGCGCGTCGGTCACGTCCAGTGGCCAGGCTTGCGGCTTGAGGCGGCTGCCGTCGGGCGCGCCGGTGTGTTGGGCCACAAACGCATCGAGCGCACTGGCGCTGCGGGCCGACACCAGCACCTGCGCGCCACGCGCTTGCAGCGCCGCTGCCGTGGCCTCGCCAATGCCACTGGACGCGCCAATGAGCCAGACGCGCAGGCCTTGCCAGTTGGCGATGGGCGGGTTGAATGGCCGGGTCAGCCACCAGCCGCTGGGCCGTTGTGCCGCTGGCGTGGCTGTCGGGCGGGCGGCGGTGGGTTCGACGAAGGCGCGGGGGGTGTTCATGGCGGTGTGGGTGGGGGACGGCGGTACGCAGGACCTGTTTGAGAAAAAT
>JAUXXN010000424.1 GCA_030684755.1 Hydrogenophaga sp. | reverse complement strand
AAATAGCGCCGGTTTCTTTGACCACTTCGAACTTGATCGGATCGGCGTTCATCTGAATATCAATGATCACGTTGAAAGAATCAGGAACATTTTTTCAATGGGTGACGTTTTCGAGGGACATGTTGTGAGTCTGAAGGTTGGTTGAAAACGGATCGGCCCAAGGGGCGCTTATGCGTCAGGGGTCGCAGGCCTCGTGACAGGGTGACCCTGCACCGCCTAGGATTTACCCTGATTTTACTGATTCCAGCCTTACTTAATAGACACAGACGGTACCCAGAGCACGCAATACCCGCTAAATTTGGCACGTTGGCCAATCACCCTGCACGCTCGCTGCTCAGCAATCGCGTGAAGACATGAGGAAGCAACGCAGCGGGGATGACCCAAAGGCGTTGCCCCCTCCAAGTCAAAAACGAGCAGGAGAAATACATGGATGGACAATCTGCGCTGATATTTGCGCTGGTGTGCGGTCTGGTGGCTGTGGCCTACGGCTTCTGGTCCCGCAGCTGGATCCTTTCGCAGGACCCGGGCAATGCCCGCATGCAAGAAATTGCCGGGGCCATTCAGACCGGCGCTGCGGCCTACCTGGCCCGTCAATACAAAACCATAGCCATCGTTGGCGTGGTGCTGGCGGTCCTCATTGGTGTCTTTCTGGACGGTCAAAGCGCTGTGGGCTTTGTACTGGGCGCGGTGCTTTCGGGTGCCTGCGGCTTCATCGGCATGAACATTTCGGTGCGGGCCAACGTGCGCACCGCACAAGCCGCCACCCGGGGCATCGGCCCGGCGCTGGACGTGGCGTTTCGCGGCGGCGCCATCACCGGCATGCTGGTGGTGGGCCTGGGCCTGCTGGGCGTGGCGGGCTTCTTCTGGTTTCTGGTGGGCAACGGCAACCTGACCCCCGACAAAGACCTGGCCAAGCTGTTGAACCCGCTGATCGGTTTTGCGTTCGGCTCTTCGCTCATTTCCATTTTTGCGCGCCTGGGGGGCGGCATCTTTACCAAAGGGGCCGACGTGGGTGCCGACCTGGTGGGCAAAGTGGAAGCGGGTATCCCGGAAGACGACCCGCGCAACCCGGCGGTGATTGCGGACAACGTGGGCGACAACGTGGGCGACTGCGCCGGCATGGCCGCCGACCTGTTTGAAACCTACGCGGTCACGCTGATTGCCACCATGGTGCTGGGCGCGCTGATGGTGACGGCGGCGCCCATGCAAGCGGTGCTATACCCGTTGGTGCTGGGCGGCGTGTCCATCATCGCGTCCATCATTGGTTGCTTCTTCGTGAAGGCCAGTCCGGGCATGAAAAACGTGATGCCGGCCCTGTACAAGGGCTTGGCGATTGCGGGTGTGCTCTCGCTCATCGCCTTCTGGTTCGCCACGGCGTGGATCATGCCGGACAACGCCATCACCGCCGAAGGCAGCCAGTGGCGGCTGTGGGGCTCGTGTGCGGTGGGCCTGCTGCTCACGGCCGCCCTGGTCTGGATCACCGAGTTCTACACCGGCACACAATATTCACCGGTCAAGCACATCGCCCAAGCCTCCACCACTGGCCACGGCACCAACATCATTGCCGGCCTGGGCGTTTCCATGCGCTCCACCGCCTGGCCTGTCCTGTTTGTCTGCGTCGGCATTCTGGCCTCTTACCAGCTGGCCGGGCTGTACGGCATTGCCACCGCGGCCACGTCCATGCTCAGCATGGCGGGCATTGTGGTGGCCCTGGACGCTTACGGCCCCATCACCGACAACGCCGGCGGCATTGCCGAAATGGCCGAACTGCCCAGCAGCGTGCGCGATGTGACCGACCCGCTGGACGCGGTGGGCAACACCACCAAGGCGGTGACCAAGGGCTACGCCATCGGCTCGGCCGGTCTGGCCGCCCTGGTGCTGTTTGCCGACTACACCCACAAGCTGGAAGCGTACGGACACCAGATCACCTTCGACCTGAGCGACCCGATGGTGATCGTGGGCCTGTTCATTGGCGGCATGATCCCGTATTTGTTTGGCGCCATGGCCATGGAAGCTGTGGGCCGGGCGGCCGGTGCGGTGGTGGTTGAGGTGCGCCGCCAGTTCAAAGAGATTCCCGGCATCATGGAAGGAACGGCCAAGCCTGAGTACGGCCGTGCGGTCGACATGCTGACCACCGCCGCCATCAAGGAAATGGTGATCCCCAGCCTGCTCCCGGTGGTGGTGCCCATTCTGGTGGGCATCTTCCTTGGGCCCAAGGCCTTGGGTGGCCTGCTCATGGGCACCATCGTGACCGGCCTGTTTGTGGCCATTTCCATGTGCACCGGCGGCGGCGCCTGGGACAACGCCAAGAAGTACATTGAAGACGGACACCACGGCGGCAAGGGCAGCGACGCGCACAAAGCCGCCGTGACCGGCGACACCGTGGGCGACCCCTACAAAGACACCGCTGGCCCGGCCGTGAACCCGCTGATCAAGATCATCAACATCGTGGCGCTGCTGATCGTGCCTTTGTTGCCCATGGCTTGACAGGGCCCTGCCCAGCATGAAAACGGCCCGCACAAGCGGGCCGTTTTCATGGCGCTACAGCCCAGGTGGTCCGTCAAAGCCCATTCAAGTCGGCGTGGGTCAGCACGCGCACAATTTCACCTGCGCATGGAGCCAGCTTCTTCAACTCGGCGGCACGGCCTTGCTCAATCTCGCGCAGAACCAACTCATTGATGCCGCCCACAGCCGCGAGCGCCATGACCGGCGTGAGCGTGCGAAACGCCTCAACGCCCTGGAGTGAGCCGGTGTGGTTCACGGTGCTCACCATGAAATCAGCCAGTTCCTGCATCACCTCTCGGCGCACCCGCATGCCGTCAAGGCCTAGGTGGTGAATGTCGACAAACAGCACACGCATCAGTCCGGGTCCTGCCGACAGGTGCTCAAAGTAGGCTTGCAAGGCATGCTCGATCTGGGTCTGCCATGGCCGATCGGGTTTCACCGCTTCGCGCAGGGTGCGCAATGCCGAACCGCTGGCGGCGCGAAAAAGCGCCAGAAAGCAGGCTTCCTTGCTCTCAAAATGCTCGTAAAACGTGCGCTTGGACACCCCCGCTTCGCGCACGATGTCGGCAATCGTGGTCAACGACAAGCCCTTGTCGGCCGTTACCTTGGCCATGGCTTGCAGCAGCCGCGAGCGGTGCTCGTGTTCTTGCGCGATTACGAGATCTGGCGTTTCTACTGTGTTCATGCGGCACATATTAGGCCGCGCAGGTAGCACCATGCTGACAAGCTCCTCACGGAGTTACCCCGTTGACACAGACTTCACTGCGGTGCACCATTCGGCTTCAGGTACCGAAAGGTACCAACTCAAAGAAACCCGATATGACCGAACTTGTTGTCCGCCGCCTGTTGATCGACTTGGAAAAGCCCGTGCAGCGCCACTGGTGCAACGGCGATGCGTTTCTCACCGCCTGGTTCAACGCTTTGTCGATGAGCTTCCCGGTGGGCGAGCAGTTTTTCATCGACTCGGTGCGTACCGGCATCAAGGCGCTGCCCGAGCTAACCCAGGAAAAGTTCAAGGCCGAAGTTCAGGGCTTTGTGGGCCAGGAAGCCACGCACCGCCGCATCCACGCCCTGTTCAACACCCAGATTGAGAAGCACGGCCTGGTGAACAACTGGGAGCCGCGCGCCCGCGAGCGCCTGCGCCTGGTCGAAGGTACCGACCCGCGTCACGGTCTGGCCATCACCGCTGCCAATGAACACTTCACCGCGCTGTTTGCCGAATGGATGCTCTCCCACCAGCAGCAACTGGACGGCTGTGAACCCCGGCTGAAAGCCCTGTGGCTCTGGCACAGCGCCGAAGAGGCCGAACACAAATGCACCGCGTTCGACCTGTACCAGGCGCTGGGCGGTAGCCAGACCTGGCGGGTGAAATGGATGCGCCGGGTGACGATGATCTTTCTGACCGATACGCTGCGCCAGACCGTCGACAACTTGAAGCGCGACGGGACGCTGTGGCGCTGGAGCACCTGGCAAAGCGCCGGGCGCCACCTGCTGGGGCGCCAGGGTTTGCTGCGCCTGAGCTACCGGCCCTGGCGCGCCTACTTCCGTGAGGACTTTCATCCCAGCCAGCAGTCGAGCGACTTGTCTGCCGACTGGCTGAAACAAAACGACAACCTGTACACCCAGGTGGGTGCCAGCTGAGGTTGGTGGCCGTGGTACTGGCTCATGGGTGAAACCCCAATGCCAATGGGTGCGTGACCGAAATCACCACGGGCGTCGCCCATAATCCACGCATGTCTGAACGCGTCATTCCCCTGGTTGATCAACGCATGGCGTCTCGGTCCGCCGCCATCCCTTCGGTGCGCATCCCCGCCAACGGCCTGCTCGGCGACCAATTGGGGCGGCCTCTGCGCGATCTGCGCATCAGCGTGACCGACCGCTGCAATTTCCGCTGCAGCTATTGCATGCCCAAAGAAGTCTTCGACAAGGACTACCCCTACCTGCCCCACAGCGCCCTGCTCAGCTTTGAAGAAATCACGCGGCTGGCCCGCCAGTTTGTCGCGCACGGTGTGCAAAAGATTCGCCTCACGGGTGGCGAGCCGCTGCTGCGCAAAAACATCGAAATCCTGATTGAACAGTTGGCGGCCTTGCGCACGGCAGAGGGCAAGCCGCTGGACATCACCCTGACCACCAACGGATCGCTGCTGGAGCGCAAAGCCGCATCGCTCAAAGCAGCGGGCCTGCAGCGCGTCACGGTGAGCCTGGATGGGCTGGACGACAGCGTGTTTCGGGCCATGAACGACGTGGACTTCCCGGTGGCCGACGTGCTGCGAGGCATTGAGGCGGCACAAGCCGCGGGCCTGGGGCCGATCAAGGTCAACATGGTGGTGAAACGCGGCACCAACGACCACGAAATTTTGCCCATGGCGCGCCATTTCAAAGGCACAGGCATTGTGCTGCGCTTCATTGAATACATGGACGTGGGCGCCACCAACGGCTGGCGCATGGACGAGGTGATGCCCAGCGCCGAGGTGGTGAAACACATACAGAGCGAACTGCCGCTGGTGCAGCTGGACCCGTCAGCGCCTGGCGAAACCGCCGAGCGATGGGGCTATGCCGATGCCCAAGGTCGGCACGATGTGGCGGCCGGAGAGATTGGCGTCATCAGCAGCGTCACCCAGGCTTTTTGCAGCGACTGCAACCGAGCCCGGCTGTCCACCGAAGGCAAGCTCTACCTGTGCCTGTTTGCCAACCAGGGCCACGACCTCAAGCCGCTGGTGCGCAGCGATGCCACCGACGAACAACTGGCCAGCGCCATTGCAGCCATCTGGCAGGGCCGCAACGACCGGTATTCCGAGCTGCGGGCCAGCCTGCCGCCCGACGCCTCCACTGGCGGCCGGCGCGTTGAAATGAGTTACATCGGAGGCTAGAGAAAGCTCCCCCCTGCGTCGCTTCGCGCCGTCCCCCCAGGGGGACCACGCTGGTGGCCCGGCAAAGCCGGTTCCACGGCGTGCGCTGAACAAGACATCCCCCCGCACACCGTTTTTCTCATCAAAAGTTCACATGATCCACACCCATGAAATCACCGCCATCGTGCTGGCGGGCGGCCGCGGCTCCCGCATGGGCGGGGCCGACAAAGGCCTGCAAAACTTTCACGGAACGCCGCTGGCGCTGCACACTGTGATGCGGCTGCAAATTCAAGAAGGTGGGCTGTTGGGCGAGCTGATGATCAACGCCAACCGCAACCTCTCAGCCTACGAGGCGTTTGGCGCGCCGGTGTGGCCCGACACATTGAACGACTACGCCGGCCCACTCGCCGGTTTCATGACCGGTCTGGAGCGCTGCGAGACGCCGTACCTGCTCACCGTGCCTTGCGACACGCCACTGTTCCCGCTGGATCTGGCACAGCGCATGGCGCAGGCCTTTGAAGACGAGACCACCGAAATTGCCATGGCCGCCGCGCTGGAAGCAGACGGCCAGTTGCGCGCACAACCCGTGTTTTGCCTGATGCGCGTGGAACTGCTGGAAAGCCTGGTGGCGTTCACCCAGGCGGGCGGGCGCAAGATCGACCGCTGGACCGACCAGCACAAAACGGTGTTGGTACCGTTCAACTTGCCCAGCGACGATGCCCGGGCGTTTTGCAACACCAACACACTGGCCGAACTGCACGCGCTGGAAAACCCCTGACAAGCCTTGGACAGTGCCATGAAAACCATTGCCCAGATTGCCGCCGAACTGCAGGGCTACGACCCACAGGCCCTGAGCGCCGACCGCGTCAACGAATTCCTGTCGCAGTTGATTGAACCTGTCGCCGAGACCGAGACCCTGGCCGTGTTTGACGCGCTGAACCGCGTGCTGGCGCAAGACGTGATCTCGCCCATCAGCGTGCCGCCGCACGACAACTCGGCCATGGATGGCTTTGCCTTTGACAGCGCCCAGCTGCGCCCCGGCCAGCCGCTCACGCTGCGGGTGGCGGGCACGGCGTTTGCGGGCAAAGCCTGGGCAAGCCCCGTGGCAGCAGGCGAGTGTCTGAAGATCATGACCGGCGCCATCATGCCGCCCGAGCTGGACACGGTGGTGCCGCTGGAGTTTGTGCGCGTGCAAGGCGACAGCGTAGAAATCCCTGCTGGTGTGGTCAGCCAGGGCGACAACCGGCGTCTGCTGGGCGAAGACCTGATGGCAGGCCAGCCCGCGCTGCGCCAAGGCCAAACCCTGGGCCCGGCGGCACTCGGCCTCATCGCCAGCCTCGGGCTGCCCCACGTCACCGTGTTTCGGCGCATCCGCGTG
>JAUXXN010000423.1 GCA_030684755.1 Hydrogenophaga sp. | reverse complement strand
AGAAAAAGGCATGAAGTTGCTGATCGTCGCGGTCGGGCAACGGGTGCCTGATTGGGCTCAAACCGCCTACGACGATTACGCCAAGCGTTTTCCGCCTGAGCTTCGGGTGGAGCTCAAAACCGTCAAAACCGAGCCGCGCGGCTCCAAAACTCTGGACACGTTGCTGGCCGCCGAGCGCGAGCGCATTCAGGCGGTGTTGCCGCGTGGCTGCCGCGTTGTGGTGCTGGACGAACGCGGTACCACGCTCACCACCAAGGCGCTGGCACAGCAGCTGCAGCAGTGGCAGTTGGACAGCGACGACGTGGCGCTGGTGATCGGCGGCCCTGACGGGTTGGAACCTGCGTTCCGGGCGGCGGCGCACCAGCGCATCCGCTTGTCAGACCTCACCTTGCCGCACGCCATGGTGCGTGTGCTGTTGATTGAGCAGCTCTACCGTGCTTGGTCGGTCAATGCAAACCACCCTTACCACCGGGAATGAAGCCCGCGACTGCCTTGCGGTATTGGGCTTGCCGCTGCGGGTGTGATTCGCTTTACCGCCGAATGGTTTCAAGCCGATTCTCTGCATCCAACCATCCGAAACACCATGTCTCCCTTCATCTACCTGGCTTCTCAAAGCCCGCGCCGCCTGCAATTGCTGGAGCAATGGGGTGTGCGCTGCGAACTGTTGCTGCCTGACGCTGACGAAGATGTCGAATCGCTTGAAGCCGAGGCGCACGGCGAAGCCCCGGCTGCGTATGTGCAGCGCGTGACTGCGCTGAAGTTGCAGGCGTCTTTGGCGCGGCTCCAGCGCCGGGGGCTGCCATCTGCGCCGGTGCTCTGCGCCGACACCACGGTAGCGCTGGGGCGTCGCATTTTGGGCAAGCCAGCTGACGCTGCCGAAGCCTGCCAGATGCTGGCCGCGCTGGCTGGGCGCCGCCACCGGGTACTGACCGCTGTGGCGGTGGGCCGACTCGGTGAACACGGTGCAGAGCACTGGACAACGCTGTCAACGTCGTGGGTTGCGTTTGAGCCGTTGACCGCTGCGCAAATTCAGTGTTACGTGGATTCTGGAGAACCCATGGGCAAGGCGGGGGCTTATGCTATTCAGGGCCGTGCTGCTCTCTGGGCCAGCCACATCAGCGGCAGTTATTCAGGCATCATGGGACTGCCCGCGCACGAGACCGCGCAGGTGCTGGGAGCCGCAGGCATGCACCTGGTCTGACACCCACCCTATAAAAAATACCGAGACAAACCATTCACATGAGCCAGGACATCCTGATCAATTGGGCGCCACAGGAAACCCGCGTGGCGGTGGTGGAGCAGGGCGCTGTGCAAGAAGTCCACCTGGAGCGCACGCTGGAGCGTGGGCTGGTGGGCAATATTTACCTGGGCAAAGTGTCGCGGGTGCTGCCGGGCATGCAGTCGGCGTTCATTGACATTGGGCTGGACCGGGCGGCTTTTCTGCATGTGGCCGATCTCATGCCCAACATTGCCGCCAAACATGCGGCACCCCGTGATCGCCTCGCCAACGTGTCGGCGGCAGAACCACCGGCGCCAGCGGCGGCTGCCAACGGCAACCCCCGCGTGCTCACGCCCGATGCGGTGTTGCCGATTGAGCGCCAGATTTTTGAGGGCCGTGCGCTCATGGTGCAGGTGCTCAAGGACCCGATTGGCACCAAGGGCGCACGCCTGACGGCGCAAATCAGCATTGCTGGGCGCCTGTTGGTGTTTCTGCCGCAAGACAGCCACATGGGCGTGTCTCAAAAAATACCACCTTCCCAGCGTGACGCGCTGCGCCAGCGGCTGCTGCGGTTGACCGCCACCGCCGACGGCAGCGCCGCTGGGGGCTTTATTTTGCGCACCAACGCCGAAGATGCGAGTGACGAGGAGCTGATCGAGGACACCGCCTACTTGCGCAAGACTTGGCTGCGCATCAAGGAGGCGGCCACGCGCCAGCCATCGGCAACGCTGTTGCACGAAGACTTGAATTTGATGCAGCGCGTACTGCGCGACTTGGTGGGTACTCAAACCCAGTCGATCCGTATCGACTCGCGCGAGCAGCACGGCCTGTTGCAGGCGTTCGCCGCCGAATTCATGCCCGACACGGTCCGCAAACTGCAGCACTACAGCGGTGAGCGGCCTATTTTTGACCTCTACAACGTCGATGAAGACATTGCCCGCGCACTCAGCCGCCGGGTAGATCTGAAGTCGGGCGGTTATTTGGTGATCGACCAGACCGAAGCCCTCACCACGGTGGATGTCAACACCGGCGGTTTTGTGGGCGCGCGCAATTTTGATGACACCGTGTTTCGCACCATCCTGGAGGCGGCGCAGACCATTGCGCGACAGCTTCGCCTGCGCAACCTGGGCGGCATCGTCATCGTGGACTTCATCGACATGGTGCGAGAAGACCACCGGGACGCGGTGCTGACCGAATTCCGCAAGCAACTGGCCCGGGACCGGGTTAAAACCATGACGGGTGGATTTTCGCAGTTAGGGCTGGTGGAGATGACGCGCAAACGCACCCGCGAGTCCTTGGCTCAGATGCTCAGCGAACCGTGTCCTGCGTGCAGTGGCAAGGGCGTGGTGAAAACGGCGCGCAGCGTGTGCTACGACGTTTTGCGAGAGATTTTGCGAGAAGCGCGCGCATTCAACCCACGCGAATTTCGTGTCGTGGCCTCACCCAAAGTGGTGGAGTTGTTTTTGGACGAGGAGAGCCAACACCTGGCCGGCCTGAGCGACTTCATTGGCAAACCCATCTCGTTGCAGGCAGAAGGCTCTATGACGCAAGAACAGTACGACATCGTCTTGCTGTAACAGTTTCCCGCTACTCCCGCAGGGGCTGGCGGGCTCGGGTATGCTTGAAGCACCGAGTCAGGGTCCGCTGGTTTCGGGTGAGAAACCTTGCGCGTGCAACCGTGCGTAGAGCCCGTCGGAGTGCAGCAATTGCTGGTGGGTGCCCTGTTCGGTGATTTGGCCTTCGGCCAAGACCACCACCCGGTCGGCGTGCTCAATGGTCGATAGACGGTGCGCAATCACCAGGGTGGTGCGGCCTTTCATCAGGCGAGCCAGGGCCTCTTGCACCAGCCGTTCCGACTCGTTGTCCAACGCTGAAGTGGCCTCATCCAAGATCAGGATGGGCGCGTCTTTGTAAATGGCACGCGCAATGGCCAGCCGCTGGCGCTGACCTCCGGAGAGTTCGGCGGCGTTGTGCCCCACCTTGCTGTGGATACCTTTGGGTAATCGGGCAATCAGTTCACCCAAATTGGCTGACTGCAGGGCGCCCAGCACACGCGCCTCATCGATTGCTTGGTCGATCGATCCCAGGGCCACGTTGGCAGCCAGCGTGTCATTGAGCATCACCACGTCTTGGCTGACCATGGCGAACTGATGGCGCAGGCTGGACAGTTCCCAGTCTGGTAGGGGAACGCCATCCAATCGCACCACGCCGCGCTCAACCTCTACGAACCGGGGTAGCAGGTTGGCCAGAGTCGTCTTGCCCGAACCTGAAGGTCCCACAAATGCCAGAACCTCACC
Source organism: Hydrogenophaga sp. (assembly GCA_030684755.1). Classification (GTDB taxonomy): domain Bacteria; phylum Pseudomonadota; class Gammaproteobacteria; order Burkholderiales; family Burkholderiaceae_C; genus Hydrogenophaga. The sequence continues at coordinate 6,452 of JAUXXN010000423.1, read as the reverse complement.
GGGTGCAATGCTCAGGTTGATCCCGCGCAGGGCAGTGCGGCTGTCTTCATCGGCACCGCCGGTTGGTGCATCGTCTTTCGATGGGTAGCGTACCCACACGTTGTCCAACTCAAGGGCGCCTATCACTCGGCTGGCGGTGTGTGTACCGCCGGTTTGAATGGGGGTGTTTTCGATCAGGTCCAGCCCGCGTTCAAGTGCGGTGAGGCCGCGAGTAATAGGGCCCGCAATTTCGGCCAGATGGCGGATCGGCGTGATCAGCATCAGCATGGCGGTAACGAAGGCCACAAAATTGCCCACCGTGACGCCGGTGGTGGTGCTTTGCCACAGTGCCACGGAAATCACAGCAGACAGCGCCGTGGCCGCGAGCAACTGCGTCAGCGGTGCCATAGCGGCCATAGACACGGTGGTTTTCAGCGCCAGCCGACGCAGTGCCACACTCAGATGGTCAAAGCGCTGGGTTTGGCGCTCCTGTGCTCCATGCAGACGCACCATGCGGTGGGCCAGCGCATTTTCTTCCACCACATAGGCCAGCTCGTCGGTGGCTTGTTGGCTTGCGCGGGTCAGCTGGTACAGCCTGCGCGAGAGCACGCGCATGATCAGAATCAGACCAGGAAACAGCAACAACACAATCAGGGTAAGTTTCCAGTTCAAATACATCAAATAACCCAGCAAGGCCAGCAGCGTGAGGCTGTCCTTGGTCAAGGTCAGCATGGCAGACACCAGCATGGTGGAGCCAGTCTGTACCTCGTAGACCAGTGTGTTGGACAGTTTGCTCGCGCTTTGCCGGGCAAACAAAGTCATCTGCGCTTCGTTGAGTTTGACGAACATGGCTCTGCGCATGTTGAGCAAGCCCAAGCTGGCGGTGTACGAGAGGGCGTACTGCGCCACAAAACCCGCCAAGCCCCGCACGCCGAACAGCCCCAGCAGTGCCACCGGTACCATCCAAAGGTCAATATTGCCCTGAGCAAAACCGCGATCAAGCAAGGTCTTGAGCAAGGCCGGGATCAGCGGTTCGGTGAGCGCACCGATCAGCGTGCTAACGGCAGCCAGCACGATGCCTGTGCGTGCCGCGCGGAAATAAGGCCACAACCGTTTCAACCGTTTCAGTACGGTGTCGGTTGGGATGGTTGTTGATGTGTCTGAGGTGGAGGACAACGGATAGCGATCGAAAGTTTTGGAACTTGAGGAACGTTTTGGTCCCACAGAGAGTCAGGATACTTGCTGGTTGTCGTTCGACGAGGTGTTGTGAATTGGGTTGACGGCTTTCACATCTTGTCACGGGGCGTCTATGGACGTCCGTTATTATCTGTTTACAAATATTCGCCCGATTCCAACACAGTTCGTACGCGTGCTTGAACGATACCCAAACTAAGGATGCTGGATTTGACCCGATTTGATCTCAGACTCTCGGCCCAACGGCGTGCAATGCTGGGCGCCATGCTTGCTTTGCCTGCGCTCACCTTGCCTATTCGCGACGCCCGCGCACAGTTCCGAGTTGAAGTCTCCGGCGTAGGTTTGACCCAGTTCCCTTTTTCCGCTGTGAGCTTTCGTGGCAACGATGCAGCCAGCCAAGATATCGCTGCGATCGTGCGAGCCGATTTGGAGCGCAGCGGTCAATTCCGTTTCGTGCCACCGATCACAGGCGGGCTTGATGAAACGTCCCGTCCAGAATTGGCCTCATGGCGCGACAAAGGAGCCGACTCCTTGCTCACCGGCAGCGTGATGCGTCTGGCCGATGGCCGGTTTGATGTGCGTTTTAGGCTCTGGGATGTGGTGCGCGGTCAAGACCTGGGCGGCCTGAGTTACCCGGTATCTGCGCAAGAGCTGCGGCTGGCCGCTCACCGCGTTGCAGATTACGTGTACGAGAAGATCACGGGCGAAAAGGGTGTTTTTTCTACCCGCATCGCCTATGTAACCAAAGCAGGCCCCCGCTACAACCTGTGGGTGGCCGATGCCGATGGTGAAAACGCACGGGCCGCATTGACCAGCTCAGAGCCGATCATCTCCCCCAACTGGGCACCCGGTGGACTCCAGCTGGCCTATGTGTCGTTTGAAGCCCGTAAGCCGGTGATTTATGCACACGATGTGGCTTCAGGTAAGCGCCGTTTGTTGGCCAACTTCAAGGGGTCCAACAGCGCACCCGCCTGGTCACCTGATGGCAGCCAGTTGTTGGCTACGCTGTCGCTCTCGGGCAGTGCCCAAGTGTACGCAATGGACACCAACGGTGGTCAACTGCGCCGCTTGACGCAGTCGGCCAGCATCGATACCGAACCCGTCTTCAGCGCTGACGGGAAGAGTATTTATTTTGTCAGTGATCGTGGTGGTTCGCCTCAGATCTACCGCATGGGTGCACAAGGCGGCAACGCCGAACGTGTGTCTTTTGCTGGCAACTACAACATCTCGCCAGCACCGAGCCCTGACGGGCGCTGGCTGGCGTTCATCTCCCGCGTCAGCGGGGCCTTCCGCCTGCATGTGATGGAGCTTGCCAGCGGCACTGTGACTGCACTGACCGCCGGCGCCGCCGACGAAAGCCCCAGCTTTTCGCCCAACAGCCGCATGATCATTTATGCCACCCGGGACAGGGGGCAGGAAGCTCTCATGACTACTACGGTGGATGGCCGCATTAAAACCCGGTTGGCGGGTGCCCAGGGTGACATACGCGAGCCTGAATGGGGCCCTTTCCTGCGCTGAACTTTTCTGGAACACGGGGAACAAACCCGCTTCTGATTCTGATTCCACGAATTTCCACCATCTGTTTGTAGAGGACATCACATGTTGAATAAAGCTGCCGCCACTTCCGCAACGATTTCGGCGTCGGGGCGCCGTTGGGCCGGTGTCATCGTTGGGACCTTGGTTGCAGCCTCATTGGCTGCGTGTGGCTCCAATGTCAAGCTCGACGAAGTGCCGGTAGTTGACCGAAGCAGCAGTGCCGTGAGCGACCTACAGTCGGGCGGCGCGGCGGGTCCCGCCGGTACTGCCGGCGCTGTAGACCAGCGTGGCGTGTCGGGTGTCGAGGTGGCAGGCGGCGACGTAGCACAGCCTACCGCCATGGCCCGACTGGTGTATTTTGATTTCGACAGTTTTGAGGTCCGAGCTGAGTTTGCCCCGGTGCTGGAAGCACATGCCAAGTATTTGTCTGCCAACAGCAACCGGCGCGTGGCACTCGAAGGCCATACCGATGAGCGTGGTGGACGCGAGTACAACCTCGCACTGGGCCAGAAGCGCAGCGAGGCGGTGCGACGTACTTTGTCTCTGTTGGGCGTGAACGAAGCACAGATGGAGGCGGTGAGTTTTGGGGAAGAGAAACCGGCTGTTGTCGGTTTTGACGAAGCCGCATTTGCCAAAAATCGCCGGGTTGAACTGACCTACCGTTGAACACCATGCCAATGAAGATTCGTGTTGTCTTTCCGGGGTTCTCAGCTTTGGTGCTGGGCGCTTCCCTCATGTGGCCGCTGCAGGCACACGCTTTTTTTGGCGATGATGAAGCTCGTAAAGCAATCATCGATTTGCGTCAAAAGGTGGATGCCAACCGCCAAGTTGTGGATGCCAACCGCCAGGCGAGCGAAACGGCAGAGGCAGAAGTGCGCGATGCGCAAGCGGTGATGCGGCGCAGCCTGCTGGATCTTGCGAATCAGCTGGAACAATTGCGCGCCGATCTGGCTCGCCTGCGTGGACAAAACGAACACCTCGCGCGTGAGGTGTCCGAGCTCCAGCGTCAACAAAAAGACGTGCAAACGGGTCTGGACGAACGGCTGCGCCAGGTAGAGCCCCTGCGCATCACCCACGACGGTGTGAGCTTCAACGCATTGCCGTCAGAAAAACGCGATTTTGAAACGGCCATGGATATGTTGCGCCGCTCCGAGTTTGATGCGGCTGCCACGGCTTACTCCGCGTTATTGCGCCGCTATCCGGACAGTGGTTACACCCCGTCGAGCTTGTATTGGTTGGGTAATGCGCAGTATGCTAGCCGTGCATACAAAGAATCGGTTGACAGCCACCGCCTGCTTATCACACAGTTTCCCACCCACATGCGTACACCCGAGGCCATGCTGGCTGTTGCCAACAGTCAGATTGAGTTGAAGGATGCCCGGGGAGCGCGCCGTACCCTAGAGGACTTGGTCAAAGCTTATCCCGAGTCAGAAGCTGCGGCTGCTGGGCGCGAGCGTCTTGCACGCCTGCGCTAAAAATCTGTTCTTGCGTTAGCAAGGCGCCCCTGTTCGGTCGGTGGGGGCGTGCGTGCTCCTACAATGGCGCCCATGGAAATCGCTGACCTTCACAAACTACAAGCCCTGGTGCTATGGGCCGCTTTCGCGATCGCATTGGCGTTTGGATTCATCGCCCAACGCACGCACTTTTGCACCATGGGCGCCTTGAGCGACATTGTGAACATGGGCGACTGGACGCGCATGCGCACTTGGGGCATGGCGGTGGGTGTGGCCATGATCGGGTTTCACACCATGGCCTGGTTGGGCTGGATCGATGCCAAGAACACCATTTACGCTTCGGGCCGCATCATTTGGCTATCCGCCTTGGTGGGCGGTGGGCTCTTTGGTTTTGGCATGGTGCTGGCGTCGGGCTGCGGCAGCAAAACCCTGGCGCGCATCGGCGCCGGCAGCCTGAAGTCGTTGGTGGTTTTTTTCGTGATGGGCTTTGCCGCCTTTGCCACCTTGCGTGGTGTGTTGGCTGTATTTCGCGTGAACACGGTAGACCGCGTGGCCTTTGACATACCGGCAGGCAGTGCCGTGCCCGCCTGGGTTGCCTCCGGCATTGGGCTGGACCCGGCCTTCACCGGTTTGTTGGTGGCTTTGCTGGTGGGTGGTGCCCTGATCGCGTGGGCGCTTCTGGGCCCCGACTTTCGCAACGCCAACAACCTGTTGGCCGGCGGTGGCCTGGGGATGCTGATAGCGGCCATGTGGTGGGTCAGCGGCCATTTGGGTTTTGTGGCTGAGCACCCTGAAACCCTGGAGTCCGTTTACGTGGCCACCAACACCGGTCGCATGGAATCGCTGACCTTTACCGCGCCCATGGCTTACACCTTGGACTGGGTGATCTTTTTCAGCGACACCACCAAAGTTCTGACGCTGGGCGTGGTGACGGTGGTTGGCGTGGTTGTGGGCGCCTTTGTGCAAGCGCAACTGAGCCGCAGCTTTCGCTGGGAAGGCTTTCGCAGCACCGAAGACACCGCACTGCATCTGGTGGGTGCCGTGTGCATGGGCGTGGGTGGTGTAACGGCCATGGGTTGCACGGTTGGGCAGGGCCTCTCGGGCCTGTCCACGCTCAGCCTGACCAGCATGATCGCGGTCGCGGGCATCTTTCTCGGGTCCATCGGTGGCTTCCGTTTCCAGATGTGGTTGTTGGAGCGCGGGTGACCGCCATGACGGGAGCTGAGCCGAGTCGGCCAGACACCTCCGAATCCTTTGAGCGGCGCTTCGGCGGCTTGCGTCGCCTGTATGGCGTTGAGGGCGCGCAGCGCATTTTCGACGCGCACGTGGTGGTGGTCGGTATGGGTGGCGTGGGCTCTTGGTCTGTTGAAGCGCTGGCGCGCAGCGGGGTGCGCAGGCTCACCCTGATCGACTTGGACCATGTTTCCGAATCCAACATCAACCGGCAGATTCACGCGTTAGAGCCTACGCTGGGGCAGTCCAAGGCCGAAGCCATGCGCGAGCGTATCGCCTTGATTCACCCCGATTGCCTTGTTGACGTGATCGACGACTTCGTCACGCCCGACAATTGGCCAGCATTGATGACGTCTGCTCTGGGTCAAGGTGTGCATCAACCCTCTGCGCTGATTGATGCTTGTGATCAAGTACGTGCCAAGACCGCACTGGCGGTGTGGGCGGTTTCAAATGGTGTTCCTTTCGTCACGGTGGGCGCAGCTGGTGGCAAGCGCCGTGCGCAAGACGTGGAAGTAGAAGACCTCGCCGATGTCACACACGACCCCTTGCTGGCTCAGTTGCGCTACCGTTTGCGCAAACAACACAGTGGTTCCCGCAAGGGCCGCATGCAGGTGACCTGTGTTTTCAGCCGGGAGGCTGTCGCACCGCCCGATGCTTCGTGTGCCATTGACGCAGCAGCCGACGGATCGCTCAATTGCCATGGCTACGGGTCTGTGGTGAGCGTGACAGCAACGTTTGGTCTCTGTGCAGCGGGATGTGTTTTGAACGCCTTGTCAGCAAAATAAAAAAAGCGTCTGGATAGGGTAAATGACGGGTGAAATTGACGCTATAATTTGAGGCTGCGCAGAGCATATGACTTGATTTGCGAAAAAGTGGGACGTTAGCTCAGTTGGTAGAGCAGCGGACTTTTAATCCGTTTGTCGTGGGTTCGACCCCCGCACGTCCCACCACATTGATTTGGCGGAGCCAATCAGCGTTGGTTCTTTCCCTCAGTTTTTGGTGTCAGATTTTGATGCTGCCATCCATATTGATGGGACGTTAGCTCAGTTGGTAGAG
>JAUXXN010000418.1 GCA_030684755.1 Hydrogenophaga sp. | reverse complement strand
GAGGCACTGGCCGGTGTTGGGCGTGTATCGCGTTGGAAGGTGGCCGATGGCACCCGCCTCCAAGCCGACGACAAACACCATGTTGAATGGAGTTTCCGACTCGATTTGTCTTTGCTGCCCCGTCCGTTTCAGATTGGCATGGCCAACCAGCCCGAGTGGGTTATTGCCGTGCAAAAAGTGCTGCGGGTGCCGGTGCCGGTGCAGGCGGAGCCTGAGCCGCAACCCGGCAGCGTGTCTGACACGCTGCCGATCGACGTGTTCGGCGAGTAGGTCGCCGCAGAGCCTGGGCGCTGATGCCTGCCGACGTTGACCGAATTCAATCCACAGCCTTGAACCCGATCGAAACCTTATCATCACGCAAGAAAACTGCTGCTTTGCGCTGGGCAGTGTTGGCTGGTTTGGTGTTCATGACCGGGCTGGGCATGGTGTTGCTGTTTCTGCTCACCTTGGCCACGCGAAACCGGGTTTTTTACGAGCAAAACTTCGCTTGGCTGGTGGGCATCAATGTGGCCGTGGCGGCGGTGCTGGTGGGCATCATCCTGTGGTTGGCGGTGCGTCTGGCGGTGCGTTTTCGGCGCGGCAAGTTCGGCAGCCGCCTGCTGGTCAAACTCGCTGGCATCATTGGCTTGGTCGGCATTCTGCCGGGCTTGCTGATCTACACCGTGTCGTACCAGTTCGTTTCGCGCTCCATAGAGAGCTGGTTCGATGTGCGGGTCGAATCGGCACTGAGTGCCGGCCTCAGCCTGGGCCGCACCACACTGGACACCCTCAGCGCCGACCTGAGCAACAAAACCCGCATGGCCGCTGAGGGCCTGGCCCGGGTACCCGACGCCTCTGCCGTACTGGCGCTGGAGCGGTTGCGCGAACAGCTCTCTGCCACCGACGTCGTCCTGTGGAGCTCTGCCGGGCAGGCGCTGGCCAGCGCAGGAACGTCGCGTTTTGACATCTCGCCCAGCAGCCCTGGGCTGGCCCAGTTACGCAACGTGCGCTCAGCCCGTGTGGTGGCTCAAATTGAAGGACTGGAAGAGGGCAGCGACGGCGAGGCGCAAGCCGCCCTGGCCGCTGGGCAGGCACGCATCAAGGTGCTGGCGCTGGTGAACGCCCCGGCTTTTGGCTTCAACGCCGAACCCCGGTACCTACAGGTGATTGCGCCGCTGCCCGCTGCATTGGTGTCCGACGCCTTGGCCGTGCAGGTGGCCAACCGCGAATACCAAGAGCGCGCTCTGGCGCGCGAAGGCCTGCGCCGTATGTACATCGGCACGCTCACGTTGGCGCTCTTTTTGGCCGTGTTTGGCGCTGTGCTGCTGGCGGTGTTGCTGGGCAACCAACTGGTGCGGCCCTTGTTGGTGCTGGCCGAGGGCATGCGCGAGGTGGCTGCCGGAAACCTGGCGCCCAAGCCCGAGCTCACCGCCCGCGATGAGCTGGCCGGGCTGACCCGCACCTTTGCCCACATGACGCAAGACCTGGCCGACGCCCGCAACGCCGTACAGCACAGCATGGCGCAGGTCGACGCAGCGCGCGACAATTTGCAAACCATTCTGGACAACCTCACCGCCGGCGTGGTGGTGTTCGACCAGCATGGCTGCGTGCAAAGCGTCAACCCCGGTGCAGCGCGCATTTTGCGCACCCCGCTCGCACACCACCTGGGCCAACCCTTGAACGAGCTGCCTGGGTTGGGACACTTTGCGGCCAGCGTGTTGTTGCAGTTTGAGCGGTTTTTGTCCGACGGCACCCCACACGAAGGCGGACACTGGCAGCAGCCGTTTGAACTCAACGCCAACGGCACCACCCCGTTTGACGAAGGAATTACCCTGGTTGCGCGTGGCGCCCTGCTGCCCAACAACGACCGTCTGCTCGTGTTTGACGATGTGTCTGAAATGGTGTCTGCCCAGCGTGCCCAGGCCTGGGGTGAGGTGGCACGCCGACTGGCCCACGAAATCAAAAATCCCCTCACACCCATCCGGCTTTCGGCTGAACGTTTGGCCATGAAGCTCGATGGCAAGGTACCGCCGATCGAGCAGGCCATCCTCACCAAGTCGGTGAAAACCATTGTGGACCAGGTGGACGCCATGAAGCGTCTCGTCAACGAATTTCGCGATTACGCGCGCCTGCCGGCGGCGCAGTTGGCTCCCACCGATCTCAATGCGCTGGTCCGCGACATCCTTTCGCTGTATGACAACGCCACCGTACCCATTCGCCATGAGTTGTTGAACGACTGCCCTCTCGCCATGGCGGACGCACAGCAGGTGCGCCAGATCGTTCACAACTTGGTGCAAAACGCGCAGGACGCAGTGGCCGCCCGCCCAGGAGCCGAGGTGTTGTTGCGCACCCGGCGCTCCGACTCGGGAAACTGGGTGCGTCTGTCCGTCATTGATCAAGGCCCTGGCTTTGCCGAGCACATTCTCAAGCGTGCGTTTGAACCTTATGTCACCACCAAAGTTAAAGGGACCGGATTGGGGTTGGCTGTGGTCAAAAAGATCATGGATGAACACGGTGGCCGGGTCGATTTGTCCAACCGCGTGGTCGAGGGTCAAGTGGTGGGCGCTCAAGTGTCGTTATCATTCGCAGTTGCTAATTGACAACACAAGCAGAGGGAAGCAAACCGCGCCATGGCAACTATTCTGGTCGTAGACGATGAACTGGGTATCCGGGATTTGCTCTCCGAAATCCTGAATGACGAGGGCCATACCGTCGAGGTCGCTGAAAATGCAGCCCAGGCCCGTGCCGTTCGCTCCATGATGCGACCGGACCTGGTGCTGCTCGACATCTGGATGCCCGACACCGACGGTGTGAGCCTGCTCAAGGAATGGGCCAGCAACGGCTTGTTGTCCATGCCCGTGATCATGATGAGTGGCCATGCCACCATTGATACGGCGGTTGAGGCGACACGCATCGGTGCCGCGGCGTTCCTTGAAAAACCCATTACCCTGGCCAAGCTGCTCAAGGCGGTGGACCAAGGGCTCAACAAAACCCTGCTCAAGGCCGGTCCGACGATAAGTCCGCTGAAGAATACCCTCAATTTCGCCGAAGAACTCACTGTGGAATCTGCCATGACGGGTGGCACCCTGCCCGAGATGGTGCTGGACATCGGCCCTCAGTCCCTGCAGTCGTTTAACCTCGAAGCCCCACTTCGCGAAGCCCGCGACGAGTTTGAAAAAGCGTATTTTGAATTTCACTTAGCCAAAGAGTCAGGTTCCATGACCCGCGTGGCTGAAAAAACCGGGCTTGAGCGCACCCATCTCTACCGCAAGCTGAAACAACTCGGTGTCGATCTTGCACGCAGCAAGCGAAACACGCTTTGATCTGCGTTTGCCCCAAAAACGCCTTGAAATACTGCTATACTCTCGCTTCTGTTTGGCCCGGTAGCTCAGTTGGTAGAG
>JAUXXN010000416.1 GCA_030684755.1 Hydrogenophaga sp. | reverse complement strand
CCGCTGGTCCAAGCACACCCGAGACTGGTCACGCCGGGATATTGTTCACCTCAATCCCGACAAGTCCAGCGAGGAGGATGTGCTCAAAGAAACACGTTGAGCTTGTGATCTTTTGCGACAGATAGCTTGACAACTACCGAGGCAGCCGGCATCAAGGGCGTGGTCTACGGTATGGTGCTGATCGCCATTGTGTTGTTTGAACCCATGGGTCTGTACGGGCGCTGGCTCAAGATCCGCGCCTATTTCCAACTCTTTCCGTTTTACCGCAAGGGTATGTTCAAGCGGCAAAAGAGCTTCCAGAAATCGGACAGATTGAAATGACGAACCATTCCAACATCGTGCCGGAGAGCGGGGTTCCAACCCAGGGCGCCGTGGAACCGGCTTTGCCGGGCCACCAGCGCCCACCCCTGGGGGGTGACGCCGCAGGCGGCGCGGGGGGTATCTTGCTCTCCGCCAAAAACCTCAGCGTGCGCTTCGGGGGTGTGCTGGCCGTGAACAACGTCAGCTTTGACGTGAAGCGCGGCGAGGTGTTCACCCTGATCGGGCCCAACGGTGCGGGCAAGACCACCGTGTTCAACCTCATCAGCCGCATTTACACGCCCACCACCGGCACCATCGACTACGCGGGGCCGCAGGGCATGCTCAAGCTCACCGACCAGCCGCCGCACAAGATTGCCGGCCTGGGCATTGCGCGCACGTTTCAAAACATCGAGCTGTTTGAACACGCCACGGTGCTGCAAAACCTGCTCATTGGCCGCCACACGCACCGGAAAACCGGGCTCTGGAGCGAGATCTTCTTCACCGCCAAAACCCGCGCGGCCGAAATTGAAGCGCGTGAAAAGGTGGAGCACGTCATTGAACTGCTGGACCTGCAACACCACCGCGAATCGATGGTGGCTGGGCTCCCCTATGGCGTGCGCAAAGTGGTGGAGCTTGCGCGGGCCTTGTGTACCGAGCCCAAACTGTTGCTGCTCGACGAGCCGTCTTCGGGCCTGAACGTGGAAGAAACCGAAGACATGGCGTTCTGGATCACCGACATCAAGGACGAACTGGGCATCACGGTGTTGATGGTGGAACACGACATGACCCTGGTGTCCAAGGTGTCAGACCGCGTGCTGGCCATGAGCATGGGCGCCGAGCTGGCCACCGGCACACCAGCCGAAGTGCAGCGAGACCCCGGCGTGATCGAAGCCTATTTGGGCTCGGTGGACGATGTATCCAGCTTGCGCCGTGAAAACCATGTGAGGACACCAGCATGACGGCCCCAGTCACCGACAACGCCGTGTTGAAGCTGCTCAACGTCGAGAGCGCTTACGGCCCCATCAAAGCCATTCGCGGGGTGAGCCTGCAGGTGCGGCGCGGTGAAATTGCCACCGTGCTGGGCAGCAACGGCGCCGGCAAAACCACCATTCTGAAAACCATCAGCGGCATCATCGACCCGCGCAAGGGCAGCATCGAGTTCAAGGGCCAGAACATCACCGCCCAGGACCCGGCCCACATTGTGCAGCAGGGCCTGATGCACGTGCCGGAAGGACGCGAGGTGTTTCCGCTGCTGTCGGTGCGCGACAACCTGCTCATGGGCGCCTACACCCGCAAAGACCGCGACGGCGTGGCGCGCGACATGGAGCTGGTATTCAACTACTTCCCCATCCTGCGCGAGCGCGCGGCGCAAGACGCCGGCCTGCTCTCCGGTGGCCAGCAGCAAATGCTCGCCATCAGCCGCGCGCTGATGGCCAACCCGGACCTGATATTGCTCGACGAACCGAGCCTGGGCCTGTCGCCCAAGCTCACCAAAGAGATCTTCGAGATCGTGGTGCGCATCAACCGCGAACGCGGCACCACCATCTTGCTGGTGGAGCAAAACGCCAACATGGCACTGAACGCGTCGGACTACGGCTACGTGCTGGAAAACGGCCGCATCGTGATGGAAGACACCTGCGCCCACCTGCGCGAGAAGGAAGACATCAAGGAGTTTTACCTGGGCATGAAGGAAGAAGGCGTACGCGCAGACCGGCGCTGGAAGAAGAAGAAAAATTGGCGCTAGGTGTGGCTCCCCCCGCAGCGCTTCGCGCTACCCCCCAGGGGGCGGCACTGGCCGTCCGGCAAAGCCGGCCCGGCTGTGCACTGGGTTGCACGGCCCCACTGCGTATCGAATGTGGTTTTGACCTTGGACATTGAGCATGAGTAATCTCTGGGACCTCTCCGGCATCCAGCCGCAAACCGCCGTGGTGCTGCCCGGCGACACCATTCCCGCCATGTTCTGGAACGCGGTGAAGATGCGCGGCCCCAACATTTGGATGCGCCAGAAAGACTATGGCATCTGGCGCAGCTGGACTTGGGACCAAACCGCCGAAGCGGTGCATGAAATAGGTGACGGCTTGCTGGCGCTGGGCTTTGCACCGGGGCAAACAGCGTCCATCCTGTCCAACACCAACATCGAATGGGTGCTGGCCGACATTGCGGTGCTCAGCGCCGGAGGCGTGTCCAACGGCATTTACCCCACCGACGCTGCCGAACAGGTGCAATACCTGTGCGAAGACTCCACCACCACGGTGCTGTTTGTGGAAGACGACGAACAGCTGGACAAAGCCCTGGCCGTGCGCGAGCAGTTGCCCCAACTGCGCAAGATTGTGGTGTTTGACATGGAAGGCCTGCGCGACCTGAACGATCCGCAGGTGATCAGCCTAGACGCCCTGCGCGCACTGGGCCGCGAGCACGCGAAACAATTCCCCGACGCCTTGCAGGCCCGTGTGGCGGGATGCAAACCCACCGACCTGGCCATTCTGGTGTACACCTCGGGCACCACCGGCAAACCCAAAGGCGCCATGCACAGCCACCACGGGCTGGTGTACACCGTGCGCGGCTACAACACGCTGATTGCCCGCAGCGAGGCCGACGAATGCATGTGCTTCTTGCCGCTGTGCCACATTGCCGAGCGCATGGGCGGCGAGTATTTTTCGCTCTACACCGGCGCCAAACTCAACTTCGTTGAAAACCCCGAAACCGTGCCGGAAAACGTGCGCGAGATTGCGCCTACGGTGTTCACCGCCGTGCCCCGTGTGTGGGAAAAGTTTTACTCCGGCGTCATGATTGCGCTGAAAGAAGCAGGCACGCTGCAACAAGCCGCATACGCTTGGGCCATTGGTGTGGGCCAGCGCGTGGCCGATTTGGTGATGGCGCAACAGCCGGTGCCCGGCCCGCTCAAGCTGCAATTCCACATGGCGCGGGTGCTGGTGCTCAACAAC
>JAUXXN010000414.1 GCA_030684755.1 Hydrogenophaga sp. | reverse complement strand
CGCCTCGGCCGGCGCAATGACGTAGTACACCGGAATGGACAGCTCGGTGCGTGGCAGCGAAATGTCCACCAGCGTGGCGCCCAATTTTTCGTATTCGGCCAGTGCTGCGCGCACGGCAGCCAGCACATCGGGCGCGCAACCAGCACCAAAAAACTCGGTGGGCAGACCGATGCGCAAACCCTTGAGCGGCTGCGCGGCGGTGGCGCCGGCGCGGGGCTGGGTGAGGGCGGCGGCGTAGTCTTCGGCCGGGTGGTCCAGGCTGGTGGAATCGCGGTCGATGTCGGGGCCGGCCATGGCGCTGAGCAGCACGGCGCAGTCGGCAGCGCTGCGGGCCATGGGGCCGGCCTGGTCGAGGCTGGACGCAAACGCCACCATGCCGTAGCGCGAGCAGCGGCCGTAGGTGGGCTTGATGCCGGTGATGCCGCAAAACGCGGCGGGCTGGCGGATGGAGCCGCCCGTGTCGGTGCCGGTGGCAGCCGGTACCAGGCGCGCGGCCACCGCCGCGGCCGAACCACCCGAGGAGCCGCCGGGCACGCGGGACACATCCCAAGGGTTGCGCGCTGGGCCAAAGGCCGAGTTGTCGTTGCCCGAACCCATGGCGAACTCGTCGCAATTGAGCTTGCCCAGCGTCACGGCACCTGCTGCAGCCAGTTGGGCCACCACGGTGGCGTCAAACGGGCTCTGGTAAGCAGCCAGCATCTTCGAGCCAGCGGTGGTGGGGAAATTGGTGGTGACAAAAATGTCTTTGTGCGCCAGCGGCACACCCAGCAGCGGCGTGCGCTCGCCTGCGGCTAGGCGGGCGTCGGCGGCTTTGGCTTGGGCCAGGGTGGCTTCTTCGTTAAAGGCGAGGTAGGCGCCCAGGTGGTCGTGCTGCTTGGCGCGGGTCAACAACTGCTGCGCAGCTTCGACGCTGGAGCATTTTTTGTCGACCAAGGCGGTGGCCAGTTCGGCCACGTCCATTTGGTGAAGTTCGAGGGCACTCATTCAATGACTTTCGGCACAAGAAACAGGCCGCGCTCGACAGCGGGCGCGCTTTTTTGGTTGGCTTCGCGGTTGTTGGGCTCGCTCGCCACGTCGGGGCGCAGGCGCAGGCTCACATGGTCGATCACGGCGGTGGGGTGGGCCAGGGGCTCGACGCCGGTGGTGTCCACGGCGTTCATTTGCTCCACGGTCTCAAAGAAACCGTTGAGCTGGGTCAGCATGCGTTCGCTTTGGGCGGCGGACAGCTCCAGCCGGGCGAGGTTGGCAATGCGCCCGATGTCGGACAGGGTCAGGGACATGACAGGACTCGGTTGCTTTGTAATACAAAAGTAACAACCCTAGGCGTGAAAATCACGCCTGCGACGGGTTGAAATGCAATGAAATTGCCCCGCAATGAGCGCAGTTGTGCACAGGGGATACGGTATTATCCAAGGTTTAGCGGCAAAACCCGTCTTGCGACGCTTTGCGCCCTTGAATCAAACACCTAGACCCACCTTTCGGCCTACCAGCCAACTCCACATTAGGCGATGCGCGCGCGAAGCCGTGCCCATGCCCCACAGGATTTTTCCACCATGTTTGAAGCATTCCGTCGCCAGTTCTCGACCGATCTGGCGATCGACCTTGGCACAGCCAACACCCTGATCTACGTTCGCGGCAAAGGCATCGTGCTCGACGAACCGTCCGTGGTTTCGATCCGCCACGAAGGTGGCCCGCAAGGCAAAAAAACCATCCAAGCGGTGGGCAAAGAAGCCAAAGCCATGCTCGGCAAAGTGCCCGGCAACATCGAAGCCATCCGCCCCATGAAGGACGGCGTGATCGCCGACTTCACTGTCACCGAGCAAATGCTCAAGCAGTTCATCAAGATGGTGCATCCGCGCTCGATGTTCAAGCCGAGCCCGCGCATCATCATTTGCGTGCCCTGCGGCTCCACCCAAGTCGAGCGCCGCGCCATCCGCGAATCGGCCCTGGGCGCTGGCGCCTCTGAGGTCTATTTGATCGAAGAACCGATGGCAGCCGCCATTGGTGCGGGTCTGCCGGTATCGGAGGCCTCGGGCTCCATGGTGGTGGACATCGGCGGCGGCACCACCGAGGTGGGCGTCATCAGCCTGGGCGGCATGGTCTACAAAGGCAGCGTGCGCGTCGGTGGTGACCGTTTTGACGACGCCATCATTGCCTACATTCGCCGCAACTACGGCATGCTGATCGGCGAACCCACGGCCGAAGCCATCAAGAAGAACATTGGTTCGGCTTTCCCGGGCAGCGAAGTCAAGGAAATGGAAGTCAAGGGCCGCAACCTGTCGGAAGGCGTTCCGCGCAGCTTCACCATCAGCAGCAACGAGATTCTGGAAGCTCTGACCGACCCGCTGAACAACATCGTGTCGGCCGTGAAGATGGCGCTGGAACACACGCCGCCCGAGCTGGGTGCCGACATTGCCGAGCGCGGGATGATGCTGACCGGCGGCGGCGCCCTGCTGCGCGACTTGGACCGCCTGCTGGCCGAAGAAACCGGCCTGCCGGTGCTTGTGGCCGAAGAACCACTCACCTGTGTGGTGCGTGGCTGCGGCATGGCGCTGGAGCGCATGGAGCGCCTAGGCACCATTTTCACCAGCGAATAAGCCAGCGCCGCCAGCCGGCACACCAGCAGACCCGACCGACTTTCCATGCCACTGGGCACCCTGGACCGTTCCCCGCCGCCGTTTTTCAAACAGGGGCCCTCTGCGCTGTCCAAAATGGTGGTCTTCAGCGCTTTGGCTTTGTTTCTGATGGTGGCCGACGTGCGCTTCAAACTCACCACACCCATCCGCTCGGCCCTGGCCACCGTGCTGTACCCGGTTCAATGGATGGTGCTGCAACCGGTGCAGGCGATCGCCCAGGCCGGGGGCTACTTCACCTCGCTGCACCAGGCGCAGCGCAACGAAGCTGTGGCGTTGAAGCGCCTGACCACGCAGGCGGGGCAATCGCTGCAGCTGGAGCAACTGCAGCTGGAAAACCAGCGCCTGCGCGAACTGCTGGCCATGCGCGAGCGCATCACCACAACGACCACCGGCGCACAGGTGCTGTACGACGCAGCCGACCCTTTCTCCCGCAAAGTGGTGATTGACCGCGGGCAGATGCACGGTATAGAACCCGGCTCCCCCGTGATTGACGACAGCGGCGTGCTCGGTCAGGTCACCCGCGTCTACCCGCAGGTGTCTGAAGTGACCTTGCTGGTGGACCGCGACCAAACGATTCCCGTGCTCAATACACGAACTGGTGCGCGCAATGTGGCCTATGGCCAGCCGTCCGCCTCTGGTGATGGCATGGAGCTGCGCTACACGCTGGCCAATGCCGACATCGTGGAAGGCGATTTGCTGACCACCAGCGGTGTCGATGGGGTCTACCCGCCCGGTCTGCCAGTGGCGCGCGTGACACAGGTGGAGCGGCGTGCCGAATCGTCCTTCACCCGCATTCGCTGCGAACCGCTGGCGCGCGTGCAAGGTGCTTTGCACGTGTTGGTGCTCAAGCCTGTTGGCCCCAGCCTGCCACCCTCTCGGCCCGAGGCCAAGAGCCCACTGACACAGCGCACGGCCCCCGCCCCATCGGTGCCCACCCCCCGGAGTACGCCATGATCATGCGACCCGGCCAGCAGCTGTTGCTGCCAGCCAACCCGCTCTTCATCTGGTTCAGCCTGGTGGCGGCTTTGGTGGTCAACATGGGCATGAACATGGGCCTGTGGGGCCGCGCGGCCTGGGTACCCGACCTGTTGGCTGTGGTGCTGGTGTTCTGGAGCGTGCACCAGCCGCAACGCATCGGCGTGGGCGTGGCCTTTGCCTTTGGCCTGACCATGGACGTGCAACAAGGCGCGCTGCTCGGCCAACACGCCTTGATTTACACGGTGCTGGGTTACGCAGCCGTGTTCATGCACCGGCGCCTGCTCTGGTTTGCGGTGCCCACCCAGGCGGTGCAACTGCTCCCGCTGTTTCTGGTTGTGCATGTGCTGGAGTGGCTGGTGCGCATGGCTTCGGGTGGCACATTTGCCGGCGCTTCGTCTTTCTTGGCCCCGCTGATTGAAGCCGCTCTGTGGCCGCTGATCAGTGTGCTGCTGCTGGCGCCGCAGCGGCGAGCGCCCAACCCCGACGACAACCGGCCACTGTAGATGAAAAACCCCCGCGCCGCCTTTGGCGTCACCTCCTCGGTGGGGCGATGCAAGTGGCCCGGCCAAGCCGGTTCCACCGCATCCTGTGTCAGGCATCCCACGCCGGATGAGGCTTGGAAATTGACATGACCGAACTTCGCAATGTCGAAGCCGACTTGGCGCAGTTCCGCAATCGGGTTTTGGTGGCGGTACTGGGGGTGTTGTTCGCGTTTGGTTTGGTGGTTGCACGCATGGTGCACCTGCAGGTGACTCGGCACGACGACCTGCTGGCCCAGGCCGAGAGCAACCGCACGGCGGTGCTGCCGGTGGTGCCCAACCGGGGACAAATTTTGGACCGCTACGGCCGCGTGCTGGCCACCAACTATTCGGCCTACACGCTGGAGATCACGCCCTCCAAGGTGGCCGATCTGGATGAAACCATTGAAGCGCTGGGCGAACTGGTGGAGGTGCAACCGCGCGACAAACGCCGCTTTCGCAAGCTGCTGGCAGAGTCGCACCGCTTTGATTCACTGCCACTTCGCACCCGTCTGAGCGACGAAGAGGTGGCCCGCTTTTCGGCCCAGCGCTACCGTTTTCCAGGTGTCGATGTGCGGGCACGGCTGATTCGCCAATACCCCAACGGCGAGGTGGCCAGCCACGTCATTGGCTACATAGGTCGCATCAACCAGCGCGAAAAAGCCCTCATCCAAGAATGGCCCGAAGAAGACCAGGCCAACTACCGGGGCACCGAATACATCGGCAAACTGGGGGCCGAACAAAGCTACGAACGCGAGCTGCACGGCATCACCGGCTTTGAGCTGGTGGAAACCTCAGCCGGTGGGCGCGCCGTGCGTTCGCTCAACAACACGCCCGCCACCCCCGGCAACACGGTGGTGCTGGCCATCGACATCCAACTGCAAAAGCTGGTGGAAGACATGTTTGGCGAGCGACGAGGAGCCTTGGTGGCCATTGACCCACGCAATGGCGAAGTGCTTGCCTTTGTCAGCAAGCCCACCTTCGACCCCAACCTGTTTGTCGAGGGCATCGACGTAGAAAACTGGAAAGCGCTCAACGAGTCGCTGGACAAACCGCTGCTGAACCGGGCGCTGCGCGGCACCTACCCGCCGGGCTCCACCTACAAACCCTTTATGGCAATGGCTGCGTTGCAAACCAACACCCGCAGCGCCAACACCACCATCAACGACCCCGGGTTTTGGATGTTTGGCAACCACCGTTTCCGCAGCCATGGCGACAGCGGGCTGGGCGCGGTGGACATGCGCCGCAGCATCGTCAAGTCGAGCAACACCTATTACTACTCGCTGGCCAGCGAAATGGGGGTAGACCTGATGCACGACTTCATGAAACCGCTCGGGTTTGGCCAGATCACGGGAATTGACCTGCGTGGCGAGGTGCGCGGCGTGTTGCCCAGCCAAGAATGGAAGCGCAATTACTACAAACGGCCCGAGCAAAAGCGCTGGTACGCAGGCGAAACCATCTCGCTGGGCATTGGCCAGGGCTACAACAGCTTCACCATGTTGCAAGTGGCCCATGCCATGGCAACGCTGGCCAATGGGGGCGTGAAATACACCCCCCATCTGACCCTGGCCACCGAAGACGTGGTAACACGCGAACGCACGCCGCCCAAGGTTCCTGTGGCCACATCCCTGGGTTACAAACCCGAGCATGTGCAGACCGTGTTGCGCGCCATGCAAGACGTGACCACCGAAGGCACCTCGACCCGCGTATTCGCCGGTGCCGGCTACGAGAGCGGTGGCAAAACGGGAACCGCCCAGGCGGTGACCATTGGCCAGAAAGACCGCTACGACGCGCGCAAGCTAGAAGAGCACCAACGCGACCACTCGCTGTATGTGGCCTTCGCCCCCATGGAGCAGCCGCGTGTGGCGCTGGCGGTGGTGGTGGAAAACGCGGGCTTTGGCTCGGCCCACGCCGCGCCCATTGCGCGACGGGTATTCGACTACCTGCTGATGGACCAATACCCCAACGCCCAGGACTTGGCTGCGGTGCAAAAAGGCCTGGCCGCCAGCCCCATCGGCACGCCGCTGAAAGCCAGCACCCTGCCCTGGCCCCATGAAACGGAAACCCTTCCGTAACGCGGGCAACAAACTTACCGCATCCAGGCGTCGTAGGTCGTCTTCAAGATCAGCGCGCTCACCACCACGATGAAGACTTGGCGCACGAAGCCGCTGCCGTGCTTGAGCGCCAGGCGCGTGCCCAACAGGCTGCCCGCCACATTGGCCACCGCCATCACCACGACAAAGTGCCACCACACATGGCCTTTCCAAGCGAACAGCATCAGCGCCGACAGGTTGGACGCGGTGTTGAGCAGCTTGGCGCTGGCGCTGGCGTGCAAGAAGTCGTAGCCCAGCCAGCGCACAAACAAAAACACGAAAAAGCTGCCTGTGCCGGGGCCAAAGAAGCCGTCGTAAAAACCAATGGTCACGCCCAGCAGGCTCGCGGCCAGCGCTTCGCGGCGGCCCGAAAAGCGCGGCGCATGGCTGTGGCCCAGTTGCTTTTTGGCCAGCGTGTAAGCCAGCACACCCAGCAGCACCAGCGGCAAAGCGCGGCGCAAAAAGTCGGGCGAGATCACGGTCACCGTCCAGGCGCCCACCAGCGAACCGGCAAACGCCACAGCGGCGGCCGGCAACAACGCGTGCCACGGCATGCGCACCCGCTGGGCGTATTGCAGCGTGGCCGCTGCCGTGCCCCACACCGACGCACCTTTGTTGACGCCAAACAGCGTAGCGGGGTGGGTGGTGGGAAACACCGCAAACAGCGCGGGCACCAGAATCAGTCCGCCACCGCCCACGATGGCATCGACAAAACCGGCGAACAGGGAGGCAAGGGTGACGAGCAAAAGTTCCATGGTGCGATTGTCACGGGAACGCCAGCAGCCGCAGTTTCCCGCTTCGGGGGAACCGGGACTGGAAGCAGCGGCTACGGCAACATCCTGCGCAACGATTTCGCCCTGGACCAACTCTTCACAAAATGAGAATGGCTGTCGGGTTTATGAACGGACCTGATGCAAGATTTTTAAGGCTTAGGGTGCGCGTATGAAAACGCTGAACTGGGTCAGTGAGTCAGCCATGTAGCGATTCAGGCCAGTTGGGGGCATTGCTGCTCGTGCAGAGGGAGACAAGCCGACCCGCGCCCATTGGCCTCGCCATTGGGCTGCTGCGACCTCTGAAACGGCGCAGGTCAACGGCGCTTGGGGCGCAAAAAACCGTGCGAGCCTGTCTCAGGCTTGCATTCATGTGGTTGAATTTGCCATCCGCAAACCAGCATTCACCTGGAAACCTGACGCACTTTGTGAGGTTGGGCCTCTACCCCAGGGCGTGGGGCGCGACAGCCCCACCTTGAGTGGCCATCATGAACCATGACCAACAGGAGAGGCCCGTGACCACACCCACCAGCGTTTCAAACCGCGATCTGCTCATCCGCTCGCTGCTGGACGATTACCTCGCGATGTACGCCGGGCGCGACCCGAGGCTCATCGAACGGTTCAGCGACAACTTCAGCGGCTACACCGGCGGCGGTGATTTTTTGGTCAAAGACCTGCGGGCCTGGCAAGACATCACCCGGCAAGACTTTGCCCAAGTGCCTAACCCCATCCGCATGGAAATGCTGGACATGCACCTGCAAGACGTCAGTGCCGACGTGGTGGTGGCCACCGCGTTGTTTCACATCCACCTGCCGATGTCCGACCATGTTCTGGCCAGCGAGGTGGTGCGCCTGGTGTTGATGTTTCGACTCGAAGGCGAGGTGTGGAAGATTGTGCACAGCAGCTTTTCAATCCCGTACCCCATGGTGCAGGACGGCGAGGTCTACCCGCTGAAATCGCTGCGCGAAAAAAACCAGGTGCTCGAAGCCTTGGTCGAGGAGCGCACCCACGCCCTGCACGAGAGTGAAGCCCTGTACCGCCTGCTGATTGAAGACACCCGCGATGTGCTGTGGAAGGCAGATGGCCACCTTTTTATCACCTACATCAGCCCGGCCGACGAGCGTTTGCGTGGATTCAAGGCCTGCGAGGTGGTGGGGCATCACGTGCTCGAACTGTTTACCCCGGCGGGTGCAGAGCACGTCAAAGAAGTCCTGCGGGTCAACCGACAAGCCCGAGCAGAAGGCAAATCGAGCCCTTTTGTCAGCTTCGAGGCACCGCACCGCTGCAAAGACGGCCGAGAGCTGTGGGGCGAAGTGATCTCAAGGGCCGAGGTTGATACCAGCGGCAACGTGGTGGGCTACCACGGCATTACCCGCGAAATCACCCAGCGCAAGCTGCTTGAAGAGCAGGTTCGGCAGTTGGCCTTTTTTGACCCGTTGACCCAGCTGGCCAACCGCCGCTTGCTAGACGACCGCCTGGCCCAGGCCCTGGCCGCCAGCAAGCGGTCTGCCAGGTTGTGCGCTCTGATGTTTCTGGATCTCGATAACTTCAAACCCCTCAACGACCTGCACGGCCACGCCGTGGGCGACCTGCTGCTGATGGAAGTGGGCAGCCGCTTGCAGGCCTGCGTGCGGCAAATGGACACCGTGGCGCGGTTCGGTGGCGACGAGTTTGTGGTGCTGCTCGGTGAGCTGAGCACCGACCCCGACCAGTCGGCGCAGCAAGCGTGCGCCGTGGCCGAAAAAGTTCGCGAGCGCCTGGCCGAACCCTACGCCCTTTTGGCGGTGCAGGAAGACGGGACGACCCAAGAGGTGGTGCACCGCTGCACGGCCAGCATCGGCCTGGTGCTGTTCAGCGGCAAAAACGCGCTGCCAAGCGAGGTGGTCGAAGCCGCCGATGCAGCCATGTACCAGGCCAAAGAAGTGGGCCGCAACCGCGTGTTCTTCGGCAGTGCCATCCCGTCCGTCGAACAGGGTGTTTGACCCATGCAGCATGGTCACGGACCTGATGCAGCGGTGGCCTGAAACAGGGTGGGTTGGTAGTCATTACGCTTCCAGATCCATCGTGAACGCGAAGGCGAAGGGCAGACAGCGAAGCCGACAAAGTGCACGGTTGGTATGGAAATGGAATCAGGTGTCCGCTCGGGACAGCTCCATCTGAAACTCAGCCCCCCCGCCCTCGGCGTTGCGTGCACTCAAGCGCCCGCCGTGCTGTTCGACAATGCCGTAGCTGATCGATAGGCCCAGGCCGGTGCCCTTGCCCACAGGCTTGGTGGTGAAGAAGGGATCGAAGATGCGCAGCAGGTGCTCGGGCGCAATGCCGGGTCCGTTGTCGCGCACACACACACGCACCCGTTCGCCTTCGCAGGCCACCGACACCCAGACGCAAGGCGCCGCCGCGCGGGGGGAACCCACCGCGTCAAACGCGTTTTGCAACAGGTTCATCATCACTTGCTGCAACTGGCCCGCGCTGCCCATGACGGTGCAGGGCGGGCCCGCCTGCCAGCGCACGTCCATCGGTGAGTGCCGGCCTTTCTGCACCCAGTGGATGGCCCGCTCAATCACTTCCACCAAGTTCACGCGTGTGCGCTCTTCCGGGTCCATGGCCGAGAAACGTTTGAGGCTGTGCACGATGTCGGCGGTGCGCTGCGCGCCCTCGATCGTGCCTTCGATCAGCGAGTGCAAATCACCCATCAGGTGGTCAATGCGCAGCTTGTGGCGCAGCGCCTGTAGCACCGGTTCGGGCTCGTGCGCGTGCAGCGCGGCCATGTAGGTTTGCAAGCGGTCGCAGTATTTGCGCAGCGCATACACATTGCCCAGCACGAAGCTGATCGGGTTGTTGAGTTCGTGCGCCACACCGGCCACCAACTGGCCCAGAGAGGCCATTTTTTCCGAATGCAGCAGCTGCTGCTGGGTGCGCTTGAGGGCGTCGTGTGCGGCGCGCATCTCGTGGTAAGCGCGCTTGAGTTCGGCCGTGGGTCGGCCCACCCACACGGTGCCCACGCGCCGGCCGTTGGGGCCAATGCGGGGCGTGCAGTTGGCATCCACCGGCACCGGCTGGCCTTCCAGGTCCAGCAGGTTGAGTTCAATACCCTGCCCAGAGCGGGGCGCACCGCTGCGGTCCATTGCGGCGCGGGCCGCGTCCACACTGGCGGGGTCGGCCAGCAGATCGGCCAGGCTGCTGCCACGCAGTTGCTCCTCGTTGCGCCCCACCAGCTCGCACAAGGCCGCGTTGGCCTGCTCAATCAGGCCTCGCTCGTCGCACACCACCAGCACATCCGACATGGACGTGAGCACGCTGAAGATGAACTGCTGCGACTGCTCCAGCTCTGCGTTTTTCTTCTCCAGCTCCACCTCATCGTCAATCAGCCGGGTGTAGACCTCGTCCATCTTCTGGATCACGTCCAGCCAGGTGGACTCATCAACGCCCTCCATGGGCACGGTGGGCAATGGGCTGGGGGAACGGGGCTTGCTCATGCTGGATCTAGTGCACGGTACAGACCATGCAGGGGTCGAATGAACGCACGATGTGTTGGACGGCGATGGGGGTTTTCTCGCCATCGCGCACCGGTGCGCCTACCAAAGCCTGCTCCAGCGCGCCGGGTGTGCCGGTGGCGTCGCGTGGCGAAAAATTCCAGCTCGTGGGCGCAACGATCTGGTAGTTGGCGATGCGGCCGCGCTGCACCACCAGCCAGTGGCCCAGGCTGCCGCGCGCGGCCTCGCTCAGGCCCACACCACTGCCTTCGTCGGGCAGGGTCGTCGGCACGCAGAAGGCCTCGGTCGGGCGGATAGCTTGCAACCAGTTTTCCATCAGGGGCACCACACGCGCCAGCTCAACCAGCCGCGCCAGCACCCGCGTGTAAACCGTGCCGCCGTGGCGCGTCACCGCATCCAGCACCAGCGGCTGGGCACTGGCGAGTTGGCGAGCCATGGCGCCGGTCTCGACCACCTCGCCGCCCAGGCGCGGCGCCTTGTTCCAGGTGTAGGCGCCGGGTTTGTCGGGCTCTGGGCGGGTGATGCCGTGCAACGGGTGCAGCGGCGCGCGCGCGTGGGCCAGCCAGGCGTGGGTGGCGTCTTCGGTGATGGTGTGCGGGTTCAGTGCTTCGACCGCGCCGGTCTGCGCGCGCCACACCCCGCCAGGCAAGGCCCAGCCGCCCTCGGGTTGGGCGTAGGCGCCATAACTCAGGTAACGGCCTGGACCGGGACCGAGCGCGTCCAACCGCAGGTCGCGCACAAGGGTCAAAAAGAAGCGCAGGTCGCCGCCCAGCGGGTTCTGCGCGTGCCAGTCCCAGAGCGCGGCTTCGCTCTCCAGTGCGGCCACGGCTTCGAGCGGCGCGGCGAACAGCTGGCGCTCTAGGAAGCTGCGGAACTCGCGCACTTTCGCCAGCAGGCGCACGCGCTCGGCGGCGTCGATGGCGCGGGTCGATCCACCCGGCTCCACCGACTGCGTGTGTGGCCACTTGCCGCCCAGCGTGCCCAGCAGCGTGAGCCAGCGCTGACGCGCCGCCGTGGCCGCACGCACCTGCTCACCGTGGTCGGGCGCGAAACGGCGCTGGGCCTCGGCATGCCAGGGGTGACCCGCGTAAACCGGGCGGGCAAAGTCCGGCATGAAAAACAAATAGAAATGCGTGAGGTGGTCGGCTAGGTTTTCGGTCGCCAGGATCAGGTTGGTCGCGTGTTGCCCGTTGGGCGGCATGCTGATGCCACCCAGATCGGCCAGCGCACGCGCCGATGCCACCGACTGCGACACCGAGCAAATACCGCAGATGCGCGGGACATAGACCAGCGCATCGTGTGGCATCTTGCCCTGCAAAATTTGCTCGAAGCCCCGGTACATGGTGGCATTGACCTGGGCCGAGCTCACGCGCCCATCAGCGATGTCGAGCTGGACTTCGAGATCGCCTTCGACTCGGTTGAAGGGTCCGACCAGCAAGCGGCTCATGAACGGCTCATTTCAAACGTGTCTTTCGTACGGCGGGCTTCACAACGAGGTGGTCCGCCACCGCATTGTTCTTCACCCGCTTGGGCGTGGCGCTCTTGGACAAGGAAGCCAGCGCCACGAACCAGGCCTTGGGCATGTCGGTGGGCAGGCCGATGGGGATGCCAGCAATCTTGGGCGTTTGGTGAAACGGATGGCCGGGCTCCTGAAAACCCGGCTCGGTGCAGGCGATGCAGGCGTAGCCGCCGCGCGTGCAACTGCCCTCGCCGTTCCAGGGGCGGATGTTGCAGTCGGCGTGCACCTGCGTGCCCTTGCAGCCCATGTGTTCCATCATGCAACCCAGGTCCGAAGGCTTTTCGGCACTGGCCTTGAACTCGTAGTACTCGTTGCGCGTGCAGCCGTGGTGCACCAGCTGGTCGGCGTAGAAACGCGGGCGGTTCAGCGGGTCCAGGTCGTCTTCGGTGAAGGCTTCGGCGGCCAGCGCCATGAGCGTGTCGATCACCCAGCTCGGGTGCGTCGGACAGCCCGCGATATTGATCACCGGCAAGCCGCTGGTGCTGCGGAAGTCTGCGCCGAGCAGGCCGCCGATACGGTCGTCCTCAAATTGCAGGCCGCAGGCGTCGGTGGGGTTGTCGCCACCCGCCGTGATGCCGCCCCAGGCCGCGCAGCTGCCCACGGCCAGCACGTGTTTCGCTTTCGCTGCCAGCTCGCGCACCCAGTGGATCATGGGCAGGCCGGTGCCGGCCAGCATGTGAAAGCGCCCGGTTCCGTTCGGACCGCGCAACAGCGAGCCCTCGATGCACAGCGCATCCAGCCGGGTGCTGCCGTCCAGCACCGATTGCAGCAGCGCGATCACCTCTTCGCCACTCGCCATCGACAGCGAGGGATGCCACAGCAGGTTCACACCCCCATCGCGCAGGTGGCCCTGGAAATCGGTGGTGTCGGCACACAGCAGCGACATGCTGCAACCGCCGCAGCCGCCGCTTTGCAACCAGAGCAGGTTCATGCGGGCACCTCCTCGGTCAGCCCGGCCCACGCAGTCGCCCAGACCAGCGCCAGTGCCAGATCGGCCAGCGCCTGTTCGCTCGGCGCCTCGCCCAGTTCAAAGCGCTGAGCCCGGATAGCGAGCAACGTGCAGGGCGGCGGCTCGGTGCACTGCAAGTCGCGGTAGACCTGCAACAAAGCCTCGGGCGCCAGCGCGTGGGTGGTGAAGCTCACACCCGGCGCGGGCACCACGCTGCGCACCTCGAACGGTGTCTGCAAGCCCAAGGCGGCGTCCACGAACAGCACACGCTCACGGCCCACCATGTCCAGCGCGTGTTCAATTTGCAGTTGAAAGTCGGTCAGGCACTCCAGCCGACCCGATGACTTCTGTGCCAACCCAGCCAGTTGTTCGGCCAGCAGCGGCCCCAGCGCGTCGTCGCCCCGGCTTGGGTTGCCCCAGCCGAACACCAGCAGCGGTGCCACCGAGCCGCTCATCCCTGTGCGGCCTCTGCCGAATGTGCCGGGGTGCCGCGCACGGTGTCGCCGCTGGACGAGCGGTGGACGTGGTCCAGCACCTCGCCACGGGCGTTGCGCAGCGTCACGGCCAGCGGCATCTGGCCCAGCGCGTGGGTGGCGCACGACAGGCAGGGGTCGTAGGCGCGGATGGCGACCTCGATGTGGTTGAGCAGCGGCTCGGTGATGGTGTGGCCGTCCAGGTATTGCAGCGCCACCGAGCGCACCGCCTCGTTCATGGCTTGGTTGTTGTGGGTGGTGGAGACGATGAGGTTGCAGCTCGTGACCAGATCGTCGTCGCCCACTTCGTACTCGTGGATGAGGGTGCCGCGCGGCGCTTCGATGATGCCCACGCCGCCGCGCTGGCGCTCGCCGGAGGCGAGCAGCGGGCCGCCCAGGATGGCCGGGTCGGCCAGCAGGTCGGCCACCACCTCCACGCCGTGCAGCAGCTCGATCATGCGTGCCCAGTGGGTGGCCAGCACCGCGTGCACCGGCCGGCCGCCGTGCGTCGCGACAAAGGCCTGGCGCCGCGCTTCGGCGCGGGGTGTGGGGATGAAGTCGCAGTTCTGCACCCGCGCCAGCGGGCCGACGCGGTACCAGCCCGCATCCGGTCCCAGCGTGAGGCGGTAAGGAAACTTCATGTAGGTCCAGGGCTTGACCCCCTCGCCGATCAGCTCGCGGTAGCGCTGGTCTTCAAAACCATCGACCGCCACGCGCCCGTCGGCCTCGCGCACACGCAGCGTGCCATCAAAAAACTCCATCGCGCCACCGGGGCCGACCAGCGACATCATCGCCGCCGGTGTCTCGGCGAAACCGACCAGATGGGACGGCAAGCCAGTGTGCAGCCGCTCGGCCAAGTCCACCGCCGCCTCGGCCCAGGCCAGCACCTCGGGCAGTTGGGCACGCAGGGTGTCGCGCTCGGCCATGTCCACCGCCCGGTTCATGCCGCCGGGCACCGAGCCGGTGCCGTGTACCCGCTTGCCGGCGGTGATGCGGATCACCTCCTGGCCAAACTTGCGCAGCATCACGCCCTGGCGTGCGGCCTCGGGGTGGGCCATCGCCACGCCCACGATGTTGCGTTGTGCCACAGCGGCATCGAAGCCAAACAGCAAGTCGGGCGACGACAAATGAAAGAAGTGCAACGCATGGCTCTGCACCATTTGCCCGTAGTGCATGAGGCGGCGGATTTTGTCAGCGGCCTCGGGCACGGGCCAGCCGCCAACCACCCGGTCCAGTGCCTTGGAAGCCGCCAGGTGGTGCGACACCGGGCAGATGCCGCACAGGCGCTGCACCATGACCGGCACCTCCCAGTAGGGCCGGCCGACGATGAATTGTTCGAAGCCCCGGAACTCGACGATGTGCAGGCGCACCTGCTGAATGCGGTTGTCGTCGTCCAGCAGCAGCGTGACCTTGCCATGGCCTTCGACGCGCGACACGGGGTCGATGACGACGCGGCGCAGGCCCTGGGGGTGGGCGGCGGTTTCAAGAGGTCGGGCGGCTTCAGTCATAACGGATCAACCCCTTTTTCAAATGCGGCTCGCGCCCGGCCACGATGTCTTGCAAGAACTGCCAGAACGCATCGGCGGGTGGCGGGCAGCCGGGCAGTGCGTAATCGATTTGCACCACCTCGTGGATAGGCAGCACGCGGTTGAGCGGCAGGGGCAGTTCGGGGTCGTTGGGCACGGTGCCATACACCGCTTGCAACACCTCGCCCACGTCCAGGTGGTTGCGCAGCGCGGGCAGCCCGCCGCTGATGGCGCAAGCCCCCACCGCGACCAGCACCCGGCACTGGTCGCGAAAAGCGCGCAGCACCTCCACGTTCTCCGCATTGCACAGCCCGCCCTCAACCAGCCCAATATCGCAAGGGCCGACGGTCTTGATGTCGGTCAGCGGCGAGCGGTCGAATGTGATGTGCTCAATCAGCTCAAACAAACGCTCGTCAATGTCGAGGAACGACATGTGGCAGCCAAAACAACCGGCCAGCGACACAGTGGCCACGCGCAGCTTGGCAGGAGCAGGGTTTACCGTGTTCATCCGCGCGTCTCCTCGTTGTCGTAAGTGCGCTGGCCCATGGGCACCGCAAAGCCCACCCGCTTGGGCAGCAGTGCGCCCACCGGGCAGATGTGGGCGGCGCGGTCGGTCACATCCAGGTTGCTGTCGCCCAACTGGCCGCTCTCGCTGTTGATGAGCAGCCGCGTGCCGATGCCGTGGCCGCCGATGGCAAAAACCTGTTTGCCGTCGATCTCGTCGCTGGCGCGCACGCACAGCTGGCACAAGATGCAGCGGTTGGGCTCGAACAGCACATCGGGGTGGCTGGCGTCGACCGGGCGCTCGGGGTTGAGCGCCTCGTAATGCAGCTCGGTCATGCCCGCTTGGGCGGCCTGCTCTTGCAGCAGGCAGTTGCCGCTTTTTTCGCAGCCGGGGCAGAAGTGGTTGCCCTCCACAAACAGCATTTGCAGCAGGTGCAAACGGTGCGTTCGCAGCTCAGACGTGTGGCACTGCACCCGTTGCCCGGCGGCAGCAGTGGTGGTGCAGGCGGCCACGGGGCGGCCATCCACCTGCACGGTGCACACCCTGCACGAGGCACTGGCCGAGACATCGGGGTGCCAGCACAGGTGCGGCACGTCGTGCCCGGCGCGCTGCGCAGCTTGCAAAATGGTGTCGCCCGGTTGCAGCGGCACCGGCTGGCCGTCGAACTCAAAACAGGGCGGGGTGAATGGCGCGGGGGTCGGGTTGTTCATGCCAAATGCTCCGTGTGCAGGTGCGCGCCCGGGTCTTGTCGGCCCGTGACGCGCCGCGCCGCCGAGAGTTCGGCGTCCAGGTCCAGCTCGGGCTGAAAGTGCGCGGCGGTGCTGCGCTGCGCATAGGCTTGGCCAAAGTGGGCCAGCGTGTCGCGCAGCGGGTTGCAGGCCGATGCGCCCAACCCGCAGTGCGTGCCGCTGTGCAACAGGTCGTCCAGTTCGTGCAGGCGCGCTATGTCAAAGGCCGATCCCTGACCAGCACCGCGCGCCTGCGCCAGTTTGTCCAAACGCCGCACCACCAGCTCGGTGCCCACCCGGCAGGGCGTGCACAGGCCACAGCTTTCGTGCGCGAAAAAGCGCGCAAAGTGCCGCGCCACCTCGAACACATCGCGGCTTTGGTCAAACACCATGAAGGCGCCCGCGCTGGACAGGTCTTCAAACGCCATGACCCGGCCAAACTGGCTGGCGGGCACGCAGCGGCCCGACGGCCCACCCACCTGCACCGCCTGCGCATGGTGTGCGCCGCAGTCGGCCAACACCTGCGCAACCGTTGTGCCCATCGGGTATTCGTACAGGCCGGGGCGTTCGCAGTCGCCCGAGACGGAGTGGATCTTGGTGCCGGTCGATTCGGCGGTGCCGATGCCGCGCCACCAAGCGCCACCCCGGTGCGCAATGTGGGCCGCCGCCACCAGCGTCTCCACGTTGTTGACCACGGTGGGCCGCCCCAGGTAGCCGTGTTCTGCCGGAAACGGTGGGCGTATGCGCGGAGCGCCGCGTTTTCCTTCGAGCGATTCGAGCAGCGCCGACTCTTCGCCGCACACGTAAGCGCCCGCCCCCAAGTGGATGCTGATGTCGAAATCGAACCCCGCCACGCCCGCCACGGAGGCACCGAGCAAGCCCTCAGCACGGCGGCGAGCCAGCGCTGCTTGCAGCTGCGGCAACAGAAAATGGTATTCGCCGCGCAAATACACCAGGCCGGTCTGCGCGCCAATGGCCCGTGCGGCCAAGGTCATGCCGTCGAACACCGCGTCGGCGTGGCGGCTCAGCAGCACCCGGTCTTTGAACGTGCCGGGCTCGCCCTCATCGGCGTTGCACACCACGCAGCGCTGGCCGTTAGGGGCGGGCGCGTCGGCGCACAAGCGCCACTTGCGCGCCACCGGAAAACCCGCCCCGCCGCGCCCACGCAGGCCCGAGGTTTCCAGCTCGTTCAGCAAAGCCTGCGGCGTCCGCGCCAGCAGCGCCGCCAAAGGCAACGCATCAATTGGTAGGCCGTTCAGCAACACATCGGCGCGGTGCACCGTGTCATCCACCCGAAACCACTCGGCGGGCCAGTCTTCGGGCGGCACGTCGGCCAGCAGCAGCGCAGCCAATGCGTCGATACGCGCCGCGTCCAGCCGCGTCACCACCTGGTGGTGGTTCACCAGCAAAGCCGGTCCTTGGTCGCACAGGCCGGTGCAAGAACAGCGGTCCACGCTGAAGCGGCCCTGCGGGTCCACCGCGCCCGGGGCCACCCCCAGCTGCGCACACAGCCGCGCCAGCAGTTGCTCACTGCCCAACATGCGGTCGGTGATGTTGTCGGAAAACAGCACCCGTGTGCGGCCCACGGCTTGTGTGTGAAAAAAGCGGTAGAAGCTTGCAACGCCTTGCACATGGGCCAGCGTCAGACCCAGCGCGGTGGCGATGTGGCGCAGCAAATCGCGGGGCAGCCAAGCGGTGTGCGCCTGCGTCTCAAGCAGCACCTGCACCAGCGCGTGCGGGTCGTGCCGCCAGCGGGCCAGGGCCGCGTCGGCAGCGGCAAGCCCGTTGGCGCTCGGGAGGTTCTGGAGGTTCGGTACGGCAACCGTTCGGCACGACGCTGAGGGAGTCATCCTGGCTTGTCCAATCCAAATCGTTGCATCTTGCTACGCAAACCCACGCGCGACAAGCCCAGTTCCTGCGCGGCCCGGGTTTTGTTCCAGCGGTGGCGCAACAAGGTTTCGCGCAGCAGCATGGCTTCAATCACATCCAGCCGCTCGCCGAGCGTGCCACTGTGCGGAATGGCGGCGGTGAGGTCGTTGGCCGCACCGGCCAAGCGCCCTTGCAGCACGCGGCTGGAAAACGCCGCCGCATGCAACTGCCTGCCGTCGTGCAGCGCCAGGGCGCGTGCGATCTCGTTGCGCAACTCGCGGATGTTGCCTGGCCAAGGGTAGGCCACGAGGCAAGCCAGCGCCTCGTCGGGCAAGCTTGCGCCTGGGTGCCCCAGCTCAGCGGCCACATCCAGCACCAGCTGGTGGGCAATGGGCGGTATGTCGGCCACGCGCTCGCGCAGCGGGGGCACGGTGATGGTGATGCCCGCAATGCGGTAGTACAGGTCTTCGCGGAACAGGCCGTCGCGCACGCGTTGCTCCAGCTGGCGGTGGGTGGCGGCGATCACACGCACATTCACCGGCACCGGGCGTGCGCCGCCCACGGGCCTCACCTCGCCCTCTTGCAACACGCGCAACAGCTTCACCTGAAAGGCCGGTGAGGTTTCGCCAATTTCGTCCAAAAACACGGTGCCGCCGCTGCCGCGCTGAAACAGGCCCAAGTGGTCTTCATAGGCCCCGGTGAAGGCGCCGCGCTTGTGGCCGAAGAGTTCGGACTCCAGCAGCGCGTCGGGTATAGCGGCACAGTTTTCCACCACGAACGGGCCCGTGCACCGGGGTGAAGCGTAGTGCATGGCGCGCGCCAGCAGCTCCTTGCCGGTGCCCGACTCGCCGAGCACCAGCACCGGAATGTCGTAGCGCGCCGCGCGAGCGGCCATGGCACACACGCCGTCCAGCGGGCTGCCCGGGCCGCGCACGATGCGGTCGAACCCAAAGCTGCTGCGCGCCTGCGCCATCTGGCTGGCGGTGCGCTGGCGCAGCACGCGGGTGCTGGTGCGCAGCTCCAGGTCAAGCCGACTGGTCTGGCGCTGCAGCACCTGAGCCGCCACCGCGTTGCGCACCGATTCGATCAGGTGGTCGGGCGACCAGGGCTTGAGGATGTACTGGTAGATGCCAGCCTGGTTGATGCCCGCGATGATGTCTTCGCTGTCGGTGTAGCCCGAGATGACGATGCGCACCGTCTCCGGCCACCGCTCGCGCACCTCTTTCAAAAAAGTCACACCGGTGATGCCAGGCATGCGCTGATCGCACAGGATCACGCTCACCGGTTGGCGCTCCAGCAGGCCGCGTGCCTCGTCGGCGCTGCTGGCGGTGAAGATGGTGAAGTCCTCGTCCAGCGTGCGGCGCATCGCGTCTTGCGAACGCACCTCGTCGTCGACCACCAGCACGGTGGGCAGGGCGTCATAGAGTGGGGGAAGGGTCACGGCGTGGGACGGCAAAATGTCGATTCATTGTAGGAGTGGATACCCCAGCGAGGGATTCATGCTGGGCCCCTCCAGCGGAACAAGTTGCTATCCGGCGCGCGTGCAACCCCGCACAGGACACCGCCGGGCCGGCTTTGCCGGACGGCAGGTGTCGCCCCCTGGGGGGTGACGCTGAAGGCGGCGCAGGGGGGACCACATACAGCGCGGGACGGTTAACAAATGCGTGGCAGCTGCTCACCGCTGAGCCAGTCCACCACACGCCTGCCGCCGAAGCGCGTGTCCATCTGCACAAAGTGGTGCGGATCGGTGGTGACCTCGCCGATGCGCGCGGCGTCGGCCCCCAGCGGGTGGGCGCGCAGCGCGGCCAGTGCGGCCTCAGACGCCTCGGGCGCGACGATGGCGATCAGCTTGCCTTCGTTGGCCACGTACAGCGGGTCCAGCCCCAGCAACTCGCAGGCCGCGTCCACCTGCGGTTTCACCGGAATGGCCGCTTCTTGCAGCCGCATGCCGACGCCCGACTGGCGCGCGATTTCATTGAGCGTGGTGGCCAGGCCGCCGCGTGTGGGGTCGCGCAGCACGCGCACGGCGCCAGGCGCGGCAGCCATCAAGGCGGCCACCAGCGTGTGCAGCGCGGCGGTGTCGCTCTGAATGGTGGTTTCAAACGCCAGCGACTCGCGTTGCGAAAGCACCGCCACGCCGTGGTCGCCGATGGTGCCGGAGAGCAGGACCACGTCGCCCGCGCGCGCATTGCGACCGCTGATGGACACGCCCGGTGGCAACACGCCCACGCCGGTGGTGCTGATGAACACGCCGTCGCCCTTGCCTCTTTCCACCACTTTGGTGTCGCCGGTGACCACCGGCACACCGGCCTCGCGCGCGGCGCGTCCCATGCTTTGCACAATGCGCTGCAAATCAGCCAGCGGGTAGCCCTCTTCAATGATGAAGCTCGCGCTCAGGTACAGCGGTGTCGCGCCCATCATCGCCACGTCGTTCACCGTGCCGTGCACCGACAGGCAACCCAGGTCGCCGCCGGGGAAAAAGATGGGCGAGACCACATGGCCGTCGGTGGCCATGACCAGTTGGCCCGTGCCGGTTGCGAAGACCGGCAGAGGTAACGCCGCGCCGTCGTCGCCTTGACGCAAAAACGGGTTGTCCAGCGCGGGCAGGAACAGCTCTTCGATCAGCTGCGCAGCGGCCTTGCCGCCCGCGCCGTGGCCCATGTCGATGCGGCCGTGTTTGATGTCCAGCGGGCGGGTGTAGTTTTTCTTCACGGTGGCCTTGGCGGGTGGGTTGTCGCGGTCCACTTTCATGCGGCCTCCTCTGCGGTGGCGGCCACCACCGGAATGTCTCGAAAGCGGCCGTAGGTGTAGTGCGCTGCGCAGGCGCCTTCGCTGGAGACCATGCACGAACCCACCGGGTTCTCGGGTGTGCAGACGGTGCCAAAAATCTTGCAGTCGCGCGGCTCTTTCACGCCGCGCAAAATGGCGCCGCACTCGCAGGCCTTGTTGTCCGGCACGGCTTGGTAGGTCAGATCGAAACGGTGCTCGGCGTCAAACGTCTGGTACTTCTCGCGGATGCGCAGGGCCGACAGCGGCATGGTGCCCAGACCGCGCCATTCGAAGGCTTCACGCAACTCGAAAATCTCGTCCATCAGCGCCTGTGCGTTCAGGTTGCCCTGCGGCGTCACGGCGCGGATGAATTCGTTCTCCACCTCGGCGCGGCCCTCGTTCACCTGGCGCACCAGCATCAGGATGGCCTGCAACACGTCCAGTGGTTCGAAGCCCGCAATGACCACTGGTTTCTGGTACTCGGTGGCGAACTTTGCGTACGGGTCGGAGCCGATGATGATGCTCACGTGCGCCGGGCCGACGAAGCCTTCGATCTCGGCGGTTTCATGCGAAGCATGGCCCCCACGCTCCCCCACTTCGTGTGGGTCGCTGCCCCCCGAGGGGGCTGACCCCGCTTGGGGCGGCCCGGCGCTGGGTCGGCCACCATCCAGGATCGCGCGGATCGCGGGCGGGGTCAGCACATGGCTGCACATCACGCTGAAGTTTTTCAGCCCCTCGCGCGCCGCGTCGCGGATCACCAGCGCCGTGGGCGGCGTGGTGGTCTCGAAACCGATGGCAAAAAACACCACCTGCTTGTCGGGGTTGTTGCGCGCCAGTTGCAGCGCATCGGCGGCCGAATAGACCATGCGGATGTCGCCGCCCCGCGCCTTGGCTTTCGTCAAAGAGAGGTTGTCTGAAGCGGGTACACGCATGGTGTCGCCATAGGTGCAGAGGATCACGTCGTGCTGCAGCGCGAGCGCAATCGCCAGGTCCACCCGGCCAATGGGCAGCACGCAGACCGGGCAGCCCGGGCCGTGGATCATGCGCACGTTGGGCGGCAGCAGCTCCAGCACACCGTAGCGACTGATGGCGTGCGTGTGGCCGCCGCAGAATTCCATGAAGCGGTATGGGTGATCGGGTTTCACCTCGGCTGCGATGCGCTCGGCAATCTGGCGCGCCAGCGCGCCGTCGCGGAATTCGTCGATGTATTTCATGCTGTGGTCTCCGCAGGCGTTGGGTCAGGGCGCAGCGCCGCCATCTCCGCGAACAACGCCAGCGTGTGCGCGGCCTCTTCGGGGTCGATGGTGCCGATGGCGTGGCCCACGTGCACGATCACGTAGTCGCCGATCTGCACGTCGGCGACGAGCGCGACGGAAATCTGCTTGCGGATGCCCCCTAGGTTGACCACGGCCTGGTCGTTAGGCAGCAGCTCCACCAGGAGCGCGGGAATGGCTAGACACATGGTGCTGTTTCCTTCTGGGTTGTTTCTTGTAGCGCAGTGGCTGCCAGCTGCTGGGCCGCGACCCAGGCCTGACCGAGTGCGAGTCCGGCGTCGCCGCATCCCTTGTCGAATGGCCGGTGCACGCGCAGGTTTGCGGCTTGCAGGCGCTCGGTGATCCGCTCGCGCAGGATGCTGTTGAAGAAGCAGCCGCCGCCAAGGCACACGTCGCGGGTGCCGCGCTCCCAGGCAGCACGGATGGCCCAGTCGGCCAGCGCATCGGCCAGTGCAAGGTGGAAACCCGCAGCGGCAGCGTCCACGCCGCCAGCACCGGCATCGAACAGCGCGGGCATGAGGCCGCGCAGGTCGAGACGGTTCTGGGTGTCGATGACCGCGCCGGGCAGCGCAGCGGCATGGGGGTGATGTTCGAGCCAGCGCACGGCGGCGGCTTCGAGCGCGATGGCGGCTTGTGCTTCGTCGGTCTGGCGCACGCTCAGGCCCAGCGCGCCCGCCGCCGCGTCGAACCAGCGGCCTGCGCTGCTGGTAGCGGGGCAGTTCAGGTTTTTGGCCAGCATCTGCTGCACGCCCGTCGCCACGGCCTCACCGACCTGCGGCGCGAAACGGGTGGTGATCTCCGCGCCCCGCCCCAGCGCGTGCAGCGCGCTGGCCGCCATGCGCCAGGGCTCGCGCGCAGCGCGGTCGCCGCCGGGCAAAGCCAGCGGCGCCAAGTGGCCCAGGCGCTGCCACTGTGCGCCGTCCACCCACAGCAGTTCACCGCCCCAGGCTGTGAAGCCGTTCGCCGGGCCGTCCGATGTGGTGCCCAGGCCGACGCCATCCAGCGCGAGGCCGATCACAGGGCCTTCGATTCGGTGTTCGGCCACCACCGCCGCGATGTGCGCGTGGTGGTGCTGCACACCGATAGCGGGCACGCCCAACGAACTGGCAAGTTGCACCGCGAGCTGGGTGCTGAAGAAATCGGGGTGCAGGTCGTGCGCCACCGCCGCGATGGGTGCGCCGTGGTCGGCCAGCAAGCGCTGCACCGACGCTTCAAGCCCCACGCAGGCTGCCGGGTCGCTCAGGTCGCCATGCACCACCGACCAAACGGGCGTGCCGCCCACCAGCAGGCAG
>JAUXXN010000397.1 GCA_030684755.1 Hydrogenophaga sp. | reverse complement strand
GCTGGGCATTGGTGTTGGCGCTTTGTTGTTCAAGGTGCTTGATGCGCGCGTGGTCGCGGGTATCGTGGGCGGGTTCACGCTGTTGTTTCTCGCGCAGCGCCTGCTGTTTCCGCCGCAGCCCAACAGCCCACCGCCGTCCAAGTGGCTCGGAGCCTTGCTGACGGTCACCTCGGGTTTCACCAGTTTTATTGCCCATGCGGGTGGCCCGCCGATCAACGCCTATGTGATCCCGCTGCGCCTGTCGCCCCTGTTGTTCACCGGCACCATGGCGTTTTTCTTTTTCTTCATCAACCTGGCCAAGTGGATTCCGTACGCGTGGTTGGGTCTGCTTGATGGGCGCAACATGACCACCTCACTGGCTCTGCTGCCATTTGCCCCGGTGGGCGTGTGGGTGGGGGTGCGCATTGCACACCGCATTCAGCCGCAGCTGTTTTACCGCATGGTGTACGTGGGTATGTTTCTCACGGGCGTCAAGCTGGTGTGGGATGCTTTTCGATAGAAGCAGTTGCTTGGCTTGTCGCGGTGCCGACACCCGGTTGCGCCGTGGCTCGGTAGAGTTGTGCGTATGAAAACTTTTGAAACCTTGGCCGACTTGGCGGCCTGTGTGGGTCAGGAAATTGCGGTCAGCGACTGGCTCACCATCACCCAGGATCAGGTCAACCAGTTTGCCCAGGCCACGGGTGACCACCAGTGGATTCACGTGGATGTGGACAAGGCTCGGGCCGGTCCTTTTGGCTCACCCATCGCCCACGGCTTTCTCACGCTGTCCTTGCTGCCGGTGTTTCTGGAGTCGTCTTTTGACATTCGCCAATCGGGCATGGGGGTGAACTATGGGCTCAACCGGGTGCGCTTCACCGCACCGGTGCCGGTGGGTAGCCGAGTGCGTGGTCGGCTGACGCTGTTGGCCACCGAACCTCTTGAGCACGGCGGTCTGCAGATGACTTGGTCGGTGGTGGTGGAGCGGGAGGGCGCCGAAAAACCGGTGTGTGTGGCTGAAGCGCTGGTGAGGCGCTACCCCTGAACCCATGGCTGGGTGTTCAGGTTTCTGCGGTTTTGAAGCCTATTTGCCGCCACGCCTCGAAGACCGATACGGCCACCGCATTGGACAGGTTCAGGCTGCGCTGGCCTTGCACCATGGGCAGACGCAAGCGCTGATCTGTTGGAAAGCGCTCGCGCACCTCTTCCGGTAATCCCTGGGTTTCCGAGCCGAAAACCAGCCAGTCGCCCGCTTGAAACGCGGTAGCAAAAACACTCTGGCTGCCCCGTGTGGTGAAAGCAAACAGTCGATCGGCAGCGGGTGACTCGGTGCTGAGAAAAGCGGTCCAACTGGCATGGCGGCGCACCTGCGCGTACTCGTGGTAGTCCAGTCCAGCGCGGCGCATGTGCTTGTCTTCCATCGAAAAACCCAGGGGTTCTATGAGATGCAGCGAGCAACCGGTGTTGGCACTGAGACGAATCACGTTGCCGGTGTTGGGTGGAATTTCGGGCGCGACAAGAACAATGTTGAACATGGTGACAGCCCTGCTGGTTGCAGGGAACAGGGAGTAGAGCGCTCCAGCTATGGACCGCGTGTGGTCAGCACCCTTGAATGCACGGGGTGGCGTCGAATTTTCGGTGCTTACGGGGGTGTTTTGTGGATGTCTCGGAACTGTTTTTCGACCGATAGCTTCAACCATCGGGAGCCGTGCGTGCAAACACCAGGGCACTGACCTGTTGAGCGCCAGCCTTGAGAAGCGCTTGGGCTGCGCTGTGCAGGGTCGCGCCGGTGGTGGTCACGTCGTCCACCAGCAGAACGTGCGCACCATTGAACTGCACTGTTCGAAGGGGGTGCGCCGCAAAAACTCCTTGCAGGTTGCGCATCCGTTGTTCGCGCGTCAAGCTGTGCTGGTCTGGGACTTCGCCCAGGCGGACCAGCGCGTCGGACAGGACGTTGTAGTGATTCGATGTGTCAGGGGCTGCACGGCACAAGGCTTTCACGAGCTCCCAGGATTGGTTGTAGCCACGGCGAGCCAGCCGTGTGGGTGTTAGTGGCACGGGAACGACCAAGTTGCACGTCTGCAGCAAGCCCACCGCTGCCGGGGTTTTCAGCAACAGTGTCGCCATAGGACCCGCCCACCCCGGCTCACCCCGAAATTTGAAGCGGGCGATCAGTTCGTCCCACGGGTAGGCGTAGTCCACCGCCGCGACACAAGACCGCACCAGCAACGGCGCGGTGCGGCTTCGGCAAACACCGCAAAGGCCTGCTCCAGCGGTGCTTGCACCCAAGGGGATGGCACATGTGCGACAGCGCAGCCGGGTGGGTGCAAAACGGTTCTCGCAGGCGGCACAAACGGGTTGTGCAGGCCATCGTCCACACACCTGGCAGCTGCTGGGCAGGTGTTCTGAAAGCCGTCGCCATGCGTGGGTTGACATGGGCCCAATATACTGCCTAGCCGCTTTGCCTCCCGTCCGATTTTGGCCGCCGCTGAAAGCGATTCAAGCCCTTTCCCTAACGTGAACAACGCGCCCGAAGACGAAACCGCTGTACCTGGTCTGGACCCTCAGGCCGCCCTGCGTTGGCAATTGCAGCCGCGCAAAGACAGCCCCTGGTTGCATGAGGAGGTGGCTTCCCGCATGGCCGAGCGCCTTCAGTGGTTTCGTGAAAAACCCACCAGCTGGCTGCATTGGGAACCGGTGGTGGGGGGCTTGCAGGCGCACGAGCGTGTTCGCGCGGTTTTGCCGGGTGCACACTGCCACGTAGCGGCTGTGCAGTTGCAGCAGGCCTTGGACGCCACCCGCGAGCCGCTGGCTGCTACTTGGAACCCCAAGCATTGGTTCCGGGGAAAAGTGCCCGACCCAGTCAGCGAAGATACCCGCGTGGGCATGGTGTGGGCCAACATGGCACTTCACCGGGAAGTCCGTCCCATGGCCCTTTTGCGACGTTGGTACGGGCACATTGAAACCAACGGCTTTTTGATGTTTTCCTGCCTCGGGCCAGACACCTTGCGTGAGCTTCGAGCCGTCTACGCCCGCATGGCGTGGCCCGAGCCCACCCATCCGTTTACCGATATGCACGACTGGGGTGATATGTTGGTTCAGAGCGGATTCGCCGAGCCCGTGATGGACATGGAGCGCATCTCCCTTTCATACAGCAGCGCGCAGACGATGCTGGATGACCTTCGTTTGCTGGGCCGAAATTTGCATACCAGCCGGTTTGCCGGTTTGCGTTCTCGGGCATGGCGGGTGCGCCTGTGTGAAGTGATTGAAGCCGAGTTTCCCCGCGCCCCCGACGGTCGCTTGTTGCTGACCCTGGAAGTTATTTACGGGCACGCTTTCAAGGCTGCACCCCGCGAAAGACGGGATTCGACCACGGCGGTTTCTGTCGATGACATGCGGGCTATGCTCCGTTCGGGGCGGCGCTGAGATGACCTTGTTTTCCGTTGTTTTGGGGCAATGCTTGTTTCTGGTGTTTTTTATAGCCGCCAGAAGCGGGGCCAAAAGTGGCCAAAGCCACCTTATCCCAGTCGGAAGTGGCGATTTTGTCAGGGAAGACCAACAGAGCGGCCGCTACAATTGACATA
>JAUXXN010000386.1 GCA_030684755.1 Hydrogenophaga sp. | reverse complement strand
GGCCTCGTCGTCGTTGAACGGAATCTGCGGCATGTACAGCGTGTTGCCACCCGAGAGCGCGGCTTGCAGGTACTCGGCCACGTCGGCCTCGGTGTGCGTGCCGGGGAAGTAGTTGCGCAGCGGGCGGATGCCGGTGCTGCTCAGCGAATGGCAGTTGGAGCAGGTGTTGAGCGCCAGCAGGCGGCCCGCCTCAACGCGGTTGCCGTCGTCAATGGTGCGCAGCGCTTCGGGCACAAACACCAGGGTCTTCAAAAAGCCATGGGCTTCGATGGTGGGAATCTCAGACTTCACGCCCATGCCCGGCACGTCGCGGCCAATGACTTGGTTGGAATACACATACTGCCCAGCCACCCAGGGCTTGCGGATCGACTCGCGCGCCACCTCTTCGGGCCAGAGGCCAAACACCAAAATGGCCACCGTCATCACCCCAGCCACACTGGAGACCAGCGCACGCGGCTGCACCAGCGTGAGCACAAAGTAAGCCAGCGTACCGGCCACCACCGTCATGAGCGCCATGGGAAAGTGCGCGGGCAGGCGGTTTTGCAGCACCACGTCCGCCGTCTCGGGCAGCGTGGCCAGGTACCACTGGAACATGGCCGCGCCGGTCAGCGTGGCCACGATGCCCAACCAAGCCAGCTTGCTGGCAATGTTTTTCTTGAGCGCCAAGTCTTTGAACTGCCCGGCCACGATGCCGCCCACCACCGCCGTCATGGTGAACATGAAGGCGGTGCGCATGCCCAACTGGGCGAAGGTGTTGGGGCCGTAAAAGGCGTTGAGCACGCCGCCGGTTTCAGCCCATTCGGCCTTGCCCGGCCACATCATGAAGCTCAGGATGCCCACAATCACCAGCATGGTGGTGTAGGAGGTGAGGCCAAAAATGACCGCGATGCGGGTGTGCGTCTTCACGTCCACCTTGCCCACCAGATACACCAGCATGTAAACGCCAACCACTTCAATGACGAAGAACACCCATTCGGTGGCCCACATCCAGACAAAGCTGTGGATCAGTGCTGAGATGCCGCGCGGGCTGGCCACGGTGGTGGAAAACCAGATGCCCGGCCCGGTGATGGAGCCCAGCACATAGCTGAACACCAGCAGGAACAGGCCGTAGCGCTTGATGAATTCCAGCAACTCGGGTTGGTTGTGGCGGTGGGCATGGTTGGCGAGCCAGGCGAAGAAAATCGCCGCGCCGACCGAGGTGTGGGAAAACAGCACGTGGATCGTGGCAATGAAGCCAACGATCCAGCCGCTGCCCACCCCCGGTTCAAACCAGGTGGGGTACAGACCAATCATGTCCATGGGTTGTCGTCCTCTATGCAGTCGTTGTGGGCTGTCGCTGGACCCGTATCACCGGGTCAGCGAGTGCACAACGTCTACAAGATGCGTGCCAGGCGCATGGGTACAAAAAAGCGAATGAATTCAACGCTTTGAACGATTTTCGTATGTCGCCATCGTGCACTTTTGGCAGCACCACACAGCCAATGGCTGACAGTAAACTGCCATTTTCGGCAGTCGTCGAACTTCAGAGCAGCGGTAAAACAGGCGGACATCCACTGGTTGGATACGTCGACCCCTTGGGGCAAAAACCTGCGGTACTTTATTTTTGTTGCGAGGCTGAATGGGGATGGGGAACCGAGCGATCGAACACACGCACAACCGAGCTGCTGCGGGCACCCGCATTTTGGCGCTGGGAGCGCTGCTCATCGTTCTGGGCCTGCTGGCTTGGCGGCTGTCGGACGTGGTGGTGCTGATCGTGTTGATCGAGAAGCTGTATGTCGAGGCGGTGCTTGAGGTGAAGCCACCGGCGCGGTGATTTACCCGCGCCCCCCCGCGTCGGCTACTGGGACAGGGGCTGTGCGGAACTTTTCCCTGCATTTTGTTTTTCGACGAATGCTTTTCCGGCCTGCGACAGGCGGTATTTCTGCAACCCGCTTCAGGGCTTTTCCGGGATGGTCATTTCAACCCAGCCCGCTGCCAGCGCGGGTTGCAGGTAGCTGGCAATGAAACTGTCGCGGTGCTTGAGCCCCAGCAGCGCCTGTAGTTCGCTGCGGCTGTGCTCGGCCACCATGACGGCGAGCAGCCGCCGAACTTGCCCGGTCACTTGCCCGGTAGCTTGCGGGGTGACTGGGTCACCCACTGGGTCGCTCACTTCGGGGGTGACTTCGGGTGCGATTTCGGGGGTGACCCGCCACACCACCGCCCGGAACTGGTTCGCCTCGCGCTCGTCCACCAAATCCATCTGCGGCCACGCCCCCAGCGCCCTGGGCACACCGGTGCGAATCTGCTCCGGTGTCAGGCTGTCGGGCAAATGGCCGGGGCTGATGATCTCCACCCGGTTGGTGAACACAAACAAGCGAATGGTGGCGCTGACGAAGAAATCCCGGTGTACCAGCGCGTTCACCAGCAGCTCCACAAAAACCTCCTCTGGCACCTTAAGGTCATGGCTTGCCCATCACAAAGCCGCTTTCACAGCCTGTTCAAACGCGTCCGCCTGGCTGCAAAACGATTTCACGCGCGCCCAATTCGCCGTTACCTGACCCGCTTGGCTCCGGTACTCGCGTGGCACCTTGCGGATTCGATGCGCGAGGGGCAATTGAGCCAGCCGCGACTCCACGGCCACATTGCACTCAGCACCGCCTAACAAAACATGGCCTGCGGGCAAGGTGGCGGCGGCCAGCCACGTACCAGACGACTGTGCCGGAAGACACAACACGGTTTTGGGGCCTGCTTGTGCAGGGCTCAACCAACTGAAAAACACGGTCTCCAGCCGGGCGCAGGTGTCAGCCACTGGCGGACAAGGCATGTGGCAAGGCAGCGTGGCCCAGCCTTTCGCGCCAGCTTGCGCAGGCACTTGAAGGCCGCAGTCAGCGTACTGCGCCTGTGCCACATCCACATCCAGGTGAATCACCAGCAGGTCAACACCCTCCAGCGTGGGGTCGGTGTCCAGCGTGCCCGCATGCCGCGCACCTGCCGCATCGCACCACTTCAACACGCCACCCCAGCCGCTGCCCATGGCGGGCTGGGTTGGCTCTGGCTGCAGCAAGGTCAAGGTAAAGCGCACAGGCACGATGGCCTTGAGTGCGGCTTGGATCACCTCAAAGTCGGTTGGCCCTTCGGCCACCAACGCAATGCGGCGTTCAGACATTGGGCACCGCTCCCAGGTGCCCCATCATCCACAGGCGCGACAACGGGAAGTCTTGGTTCATCGCCATCAACTGGGGCGAAGGCTCAATGCGCCGCACCACCGTCATGCCGTCGCTGTTGCGCTCCACGGCAAACAGCCGCGTTTCGGGGTCAGACAAATCCAGCCCATCCAAGACAGCCGGGTTGTGCGCCGTGAACAGCAGCTGCCGCTCGCTGTCGCCAAACCGCAGCCAGCCCGCCAGGCGCGATGCCATGCGCGTCAACAAGCGCGGGTTCAGTGCTTGGTCCAGGTTGTCAATGGCCAGCATCTTGGGCGCTTGCGGCAGCAGGCACAGCGCCGCGCAAAACAGGATGTACAGCGCACCCTCGCTCGCGTCGTAGGCCGTCAACTCGTTGCGGCTCTTGACCATGAAGCGGTCGGTGAACTTGAGCATGAGTTGGGTGCGCGGCACCTTGCTGGAGATGAGCGACGCGCCAT
Source organism: Hydrogenophaga sp. (assembly GCA_030684755.1). GTDB lineage: Bacteria > Pseudomonadota > Gammaproteobacteria > Burkholderiales > Burkholderiaceae_C > Hydrogenophaga. The sequence continues at coordinate 415 of JAUXXN010000386.1, read as the reverse complement.
GGCTCGTGGCCTGCACATCCACCACCCAGTCGATTAGCTCCAAAACCTCGTCCAGTATGGCCGCGCCCGCATCGCCTTTGGCGTCTAGGTGTTGGCGCAGCGCCTCAAACGCTTCCGCGAGTTGCCCGCCGTTCAGCCCCACAGGCGGGCGCGACTGCACATCTGGCACCACGCCGCGCAGCGCGGGCGTGTTGGGGCAATAAATGGCGTAGTTTTGCAGGCGCTGCATCAGCTTGGCGGCGGCATTGGTGGGCTCCAGATCGACCAGCTTCAACGCCGCCAGTCCGGCTTGCGGGTTCAGGTTCTTTTTGTTGCGCACCCCGTCCGACACGATTTCATCGATGCCGTCGGTCAACGCCTCGGTTTTGTACGTCCAGGCCGGTTCGGGAGATTCCAGCGGGTTGAGCAGCGACAC
>JAUXXN010000385.1 GCA_030684755.1 Hydrogenophaga sp. | reverse complement strand
CTGTTGGAAACCTTATGAAAATCGCTCAAGAACTCCGCGCCGGCAACGTCATCATGCACGGCAAGGACCCGATGATCGTTCTGAAAACCGAATACGCCCGCGGCGGCCGCGGTGCAGCCACCGTGCGCCTGAAGCTCAAGGCCTTGCTGAACAACATGGCCACCGAAGTGGTATGCCGCGCCGACGACAAGATGGACCAGATCATTCTGGACAAGAAGGAGTGCACCTACTCCTACTTCGCCGACCCGATGTATGTGTGCATGGACGCCGACTACAACCAGTACGAAGTGGAAGCCGAAAACATGGGCGACGCGCTGAACTACCTAGAAGACGGCATGACCGTTGAAGTGGTGTTCTACGACGGCAAGGCCATTTCGGTCGAACTGCCCACCAGCGTTGAGCGCGTGATCACCTGGACCGAACCCGCTGTCAAGGGCGACACGTCAGGCAAGGTGCTCAAGCCCGCCAAGATCGCCACCGGTTTTGAAGTGTCGGTGCCCCTGTTTGTGGCACAAGACGACAAGATCGAGATCGACACCCGCACGGGTGAATACCGCAAGCGCGTCTGATCGGATCCAGCCCCAAAAAAAGCTCCTTCGGGAGCTTTTTTGACGTCTGCCTTTTGCATTGCCTTGTTGTGCTTTGCTGTTGCGCCATTCCCGCGCAGGCGGCAATGACGATAGACGAGCGGCGGGCTTTGCTTGGGGTACAGACTTTTGGGGCCGACAATAGCGCAACAACCCAACAAGGAGCGATACATGGCGAACACCCAACACCTGAGCGAACGTCGTTTGGCCGATGCCTGGGCCGAACTGCAAGCGCATGCCAACAACGGCACGCCGCTGCAGGCCGACGCCTACCGCCTGGCCTTCGCCGACCCCGAATTTCTGCTGCGCCGCGAAACCCGTGGCCTACGCTTCCAGCTCGAAATGCTCAAGCCAGACTTGGCGCAGCAAGACCTGGGCATTGAAAACACCATCGTGGTGTTTGGCAGCGCCCGCTTCAAAGAGACCAGCGAAGCACAAGCCCAACTGGACCAAGCCAAGGCTGCGGGCGATGCCCAGGCCATTGACCGCGCCAAAAAGCTGCTGCGCAATGCACCTTACTACGACCAAGCCCGCGATTTTGCCCGCACCGTGGCACGCTACAGTGCCCGTTGCGAGCAAGCTGGCATGCCCGAAGACCGGCTGTTTATTTGCACCGGCGGCGGCCCGGGCATCATGGAAGCGGCTAACCGGGGTGCGCACGACGAAGGCGCGCTGAATGTGGGGCTGAACATTGCCCTGCCGCACGAACAGTCAGCCAACCCCTACATATCGCCTGAACTGAGCTTTAAGTTTCACTACTTTGCGCTGCGCAAAATGCATTTCATGATGCGGGCCAAGGCGCTGGTGGCTTTTCCGGGTGGCTTTGGCACGCTGGACGAGCTGTTCGAGGTGATCACGCTGGTGCAGTGCAAGAAGGCCAAACCGGTACCCATCGTGCTGTTTGGCAGCCACTACTGGAAGCGCCTGATCAACCTGGACCTGCTGGTCGAAGAAGGCACGATTTCCGAAGAAGACCTGAAACTATTCGTGTTTCTGGACGATCCGCTGCAGGCCTGGGAACATATCGTGCAGTTCTACGACCTGCCCAAAGTCTGACCAACCCCAAGCGGGATACCGCAGGCTGAGCTGGGCCCAGGTCGGGCCAGCGCCAACCGAGGCCAGACGCACCGAATCAATCGCTCCAGCCGCCGCCCAGCGCCTTGTAAAGCGCCACCTGGTTTTGCTGTTGCGCCAGTCGGGTCTGGGTCAGGCCCTGCTGGGTGACAAACAAAGACCGCTGCGCATCCAGCACATCCAGAAAGCTGGACACACCGTTGCGGTAGCGCAGCTCGGCCAGCCGGAAGCGCTCGGCTTCGGCCGTGGCCTGGGCTTGCTGGGCACGCAGCTGCTCGCCCAGCGTGGCGCGGCCGGCCAGGGCGTCAGCCACTTCACGGAACGCGCTCTGGATGGCTTTTTCGTATTGCGCCACCGCCACCGCACGGGCGGCTTGGGCGCCGTCCAGGCCCGCCTGGTTACGCCCAGCATCAAAAATGGGCAGCAGTGCCTGCGGCGACAGGGTGAAACCCCAAGAGCCGCCTTGGAACAAACCCGACAGGTCGCCGCTGGCCGTGCCCACACCCGCAGTGAGTGCAATGCGCGGAAAAAACGCCGCGCGCGCCGCACCGATGCTGGCGTTGGCCGCGATCAGCTGCTGCTCGGCCTGCCGAATGTCAGCCCGGCGGGTGAGCAGATCAGAAGGCAGGCCAGCCGGCACGCTGCGAAACAGCGGCTGGGTGGTCGCCTCACCCGTGGCGGGCGCCACCAGCGCAACGGGCAGCGGCTGCCCCACCAGAAGGGTCAGAGCGTTCAGGTCAAGCGACCGCTGGCGGGTCTGCTGGGCCAGCGCCGCTTCGGCGGCGGCGGTGAGCGACTCGGCCTGGCGCAGGTCCAGCGCTGACGTGGCGCCGTTGTCAAAGCGCAGCCGGGTCAGGCGCAGCGAATCGCGCCGGGTGGCCAGGGTGCGCTGGGTCAGCCCCACCAGTTCGTCGTTGGCCTGCAGGCTGAGCCAGGTGCTGGCCACCGATGCCACCAGGCTGGTTTGTGCGGCGTTGCGGGCGGCTTCGCTGGCCAGAAACTGCGCCAGCGCGGCTTCTTTCAGGCTGGCAATGCGGCCAAAAAAGTCGATCTCCCAGCTGCTTATGGCCAGGCCCACGTTGTAGCTGCTGCTGGTGCCACCGCCGCTCGCGGGCTGGCGGTTGCCACTGGCCGCGAGGTTCAGGTTGGGCAACTGGTCGGCCTGGCGTATCTGGTACTGCGCGCGCACCTGCTCGATGTTCAGCGTGGCCACGCGCAGGTCGCGGTTGTTTTGCAGCGACAGGGCAATCAGCTCACGCAGGCGCGGGTCGGCCACGAAGTCGGCCCAGCCCAGCGGTGCCGCAGGCGCAGCCCCCGGGGCCGCGCCGGGCCAGTCGGTGGCCACGGGTGCGGCCGGCCGCTCGTAGACTGGCATGAGTGAACAGCCGGCCAGCACAGCGGCCGCAGCCAGCGCCGTCAGCAGGCGCGCCGGGCGGGTGGGGCTCCAGGTTTTGTTATCGGTCATCGCTGTGCACTCCCATGTGAGCGGCCTGTTCGGCGTGCACGCGGTGTTGCCGCGGGCTGTCTTTGAAAAGGGTTCGAACCACCACGAAAAAGACGGGCACAAACACCACCGCCAGCACGGTGCCGGTCAGCATGCCGCCAATCACCCCGGTGCCGATGGCACGCAGGCGGGCCGAACCGGCGCCACTCGCCAGGGCCAGCGGCAACACGCCCAGCGTGAAGGCCATTGAGGTCATGATGATGGGGCGAAACCGCAGGTGGGCCGCGGCCAGCGCCGCCTCCACCACGCCCTTGCCTTGCGCTTGCAGGTCCTTGGCAAACTCGATGATCAGGATCGCGTTTTTGGCTGAAAGGCCGATGATTGTGATCAGTCCGACCTGGAAGTACACGTCGTTGGCATAACCGCGCATCAGCGTGGCCAGCAGCACACCCAGCACGCCCAGCGGCACCACCAGAATGACGGCCAGCGGAATGGTCCAGCTTTCGTACAGCGCGGCCAGGCACAGGAACACCGCCAGGATGGCGAACGCGTACAGGATGACGGCCTGGGCGCCGGCCAGTTTTTCTTCGCGCGATTGGCCGGTCCATTCAAAGCCGAAGCCCTGGGGCAACTGGGCCGCCAGTTGTTCCATTTCGGCAATGGCCGCGCCGGTGCTGAAACCGGGCGCCGCACTGCCACTGATGCGCATCGACGGGTAGCCGTTGTAGCGCACGGTCTGCATGGGGCCGGTGACCCAGCGGGTGGCGGCAAAGGCGGAGAACGGCACGGCCTGGCCCCGGTTGTTCAGCACCGTCAGGCGCAACAGGTCGTCGGGCTGCATGCGGGCGGGCGCGTCGGCCTGCACCACCACGCGCTGCAGCCGCCCGGCGTTGGGGAAGTCGTTCACGTAACTCGAACCGAGCGAGGTGCCGATGGCGCTGCTGATGGCGTCAAAACCCACACCCAGGGCATTGGCCTTGTCGCGGTCGATGTCCAGTTGCAGCTGCGGCGCGTCCTCCAGGCCATCAGGGCGCACCTGGGTCAACACCTTGCTTTGGGCTGCCAGGCCCAGCAGCTGACCGCGGGCGGCCAACAAGGCTTCACGGCCCAGGCCGGCACGGTCTTGCAGGCGGAAGCTGAAGCCCGACGAAGAACCCAGCTCGGGAATCGGCGGCGGGCTGAGCGGGAAAATGAACGCGTCGCGGATACCGGCCAGGCCACCAAAGGCACGGCCCGCCAGCGCCTGGGCCGAACTGCCCGGGTCGGTGCGCTCGGACCAGTCTTTGAGCGTGACGAACGCCAACGCCGCGTTTTGACCCTGGCCGGAGAAGCTGAAACCCAGCACGCTGACCATGCTCTGCACCTCGGGCTGCTTGAGCATGAAGCCTTCGACCTGCTGCATCACGTCGAGCGTGCGCTCGCGCGTGGCGCCGGGTGGCAGCTGCACGTTCACCAGCATGGTGCCCTGGTCTTCACCGGGCAAAAAGGAGGTGGGCAGTCGCATGTACACCACCACGGCGACGGCCACGATGGCCAGGTAAATGACCAGGGTGCGGCCAGCGCGCGGCAGCAGCTTGGCCACGCCACCTTCATAGCCTTTGGCGGTGCGCGCAAAGCCCCGGTTGAACCAGCCGAAGAAACCCTGTTTCTTGTGGTGGTGACCCGCTTGCACCGGCTTGAGCAAGGTGGCGCACAAGGCGGGCGTGAGCGACAGCGCCAGGAAGGCCGAGAACGCGATCGACACGCCCATGACGGTGGCGAACTGGCGGTAGATATTGCCCACCGAACCGCTGAAGAACGCCAGCGGCACAAACACGGCGATCAGCACCACCGTGATGCCGATGATGGCGCCCGAGATCTGGCCCATGGCCTTGCGCGTGGCCTCCAGCGGCGGCAAGCCCTCTTCGCTCATGATGCGTTCGACGTTTTCGACCACCACAATCGCGTCGTCCACCACGATGCCGATCACCAGCACCATGCCGAACATGGTCAGCACGTTGATGGAAAAACCGAGCGCCATCAACACCGCAAAGGTGCCCAGCAGGGCCACCGGCACCACGATGGTGGGGATGATGGTGTAGCGCAAGTTCTGCAGGAACAGGAACATCACCAGAAACACCAGCAGCACGGCCTCGGCCAGGGTGATGACCACCTTTTCGATGGAAATTTTCACAAACCGCGAACTGTCGTAGGGAATCGACCAGCTCATGCCCTGGGGAAAGAAACGCTCCAGCTCGGTCATCTTGGCGCGCACCGCGTCGGCCGTGGCCAGCGCGTTGCCACTGGGCGAAAGCTGCACACCGATACCGGTGGACGGCTGGCCGTTGAGGCGCGCCGAGGTGGCATAGGCCTGCGCGCCCAGCTCGATGCGGGCCACGTCTTTCAGCCGCACCTGGGAACCGTCGGCGCTGGCGCGCAGCACCACGTTGCCAAACTGCTCGACCGTGCCCAACTGCCCGTTGACCACCACGGTGGCCGCAATGCCCTGGCCCGCCACGTTGGGCAAGGCCCCGATTTCACCGGCCGACACCTGCGCGTTCTGCGCGCGGATGGCGGCCGTCACATCGGCTGCACTCAGGTTGAAACCGAGCAGCTTGTTGGGGTCGATCCAGACGCGCATGGCGCGCTCGGTGCCAAACAGCTGGGCCTGGCCCACGCCGGGCAGGCGCTGCAGCTCGGGCAGCACGCTGCGCGAGGCGTAGTCGCCCAGG
>JAUXXN010000382.1 GCA_030684755.1 Hydrogenophaga sp. | reverse complement strand
CTGCGCGGCCAGGCGGATGCGCTGCGATTCGCCGCCGCTGAGGGTGGGGGCGCCCCGGTCCAGCGTGAGGTAGTTCAGGCCCACGTCTTCCAGAAAGGCTAGGCGGTTTTCAATTTCGGGCAACAGGTCGCGGGCAATGTCGGCTTCGCGTTGGGTCAACGCGTGAAACTCGCCAGCAAGCCGTTTCGCCGCCGGGCCGCCCCAAGGCGAAACAGCCCCCTCGGGGGGCAGCGACCCGCGCAGCGGCGGAGCGTGGGGGTCCATCAGCCCGCGCACCCAGCGGCGCACCTCGGTCACCGACAGGCGGGCCACGTCGGTAATGCCGACGCCGGAAAACTTCACCGCCCGCGCTTGCGCGTTCAGGCGCGTGCCTTGGCAGCTGGGGCAAGGCCGGTCGGCCAGGTCTTCTACCTCGGGTTCGGCAAAGCTTTGTTCGCGGCCTTTTTGGTCGTCGTCGCGCACCGAATCGTCCAGCGCCCGGCGCTGTTCGCGCGTCAGCGCCAGGCCGGTGCCCACGCAGTCGGGGCACCAGCCGTGTTTGCTGTTGTACGAGAACAGGCGCGGGTCCAGTTCGGGGTAGCTGGTGGCGCACACCGGACAGGCGCGGGTGGTGGAAAACACCTCCAGCTGGCCAATGCCTGCGGTGCTGGTGCCGTCGGCCATGGCCTGCGCCAGACCGTCCAGCGGGTGCAGCACATGCACCTGCCCTTTGCCCAGCTCCAGCGCTTGGGCCAGTTGGGTGCGCAGCCAATTTTCATGGGCCGGGTTCACCACGCCGTCGGCCACCGGCAGTTCAATGGTGTGTTCCTTGAAGCGGTCGATGCGCGGAAAATTTTGCGTCGGCAAAAACTCGCCGTCCACGCGCAAGTGCGTGTGGCCACGCGGGCGCGCCCAGTCGGCCAGCTCGGTGTAAACACCTTTGCGGTTGATGACCAGCGGCGCCAGAAGGCCCATGTGTTGCCCCTTGTAGCGCTGCAAGATGGCGGCGGCGATGCTGTCGGGGCTTTGCGGCATCACCGCCGCGCCGTCGTGCACGCAGTGCTGCGTGCCCAGCTTCACATACAGCAGGCGCAGAAAATGCCACACCTCGGTGGTGGTGCCCACCGTGCTTTTGCGGCCACCCCGGCTCAGGCGCTGCTCAATGGCCACGGTGGGCGGAATGCCATAGACCGCGTCCACCTCGGGCCGACCGGCTGGCTGCACGATGCTGCGGGCGTAGGCGTTCAGGCTTTCCAAATAGCGGCGCTGGCCTTCGTTGAACAGGATGTCAAACGCCAGCGTGGATTTGCCCGAACCGCTGACGCCGGAGATGACGTTGAACTGGCCGCGCGGAATGTTCACGCTGAGGTTTTTCAGGTTGTGTTCTTTGGCGTTGACGATGCGGATGCAGTTGGCTCCCTCCCCCCCCCGGGGAGGGTTGGGGTGGGGGCGCGCGCCGATCAGACCTCGCGGGAGAGCCCCCACCCCCGCCCTCCCCCAGGGGGGGAGGGAGTCAGAGACTGCATGCACCTCGCCCATGGACTCGGCGTAATCGCGCAGCGCCCGGGCGGTGTGGCTGCTGGGGTGCAGACGCACCTCTTCGGGCGGGCCTTCGGTCACGATCAGCCCACCGGCCACGCCGCCTTCGGGGCCAAGGTCGATCAGCCAGTCGGCTGCGCGGATCACGTCCAGGTTGTGCTCGATGACG
>JAUXXN010000162.1 GCA_030684755.1 Hydrogenophaga sp. | reverse complement strand
GCTTTGGCGCGGCGTTCGGCCAGGCGTTCGAGTTCGGGCGAAAGGGTTGTGGTGTTGGTGTGCATCGTGGTGACTTTCGGTTCAGGTCTAGCAAAATAAAACGGGTTCAAAGCCAACCCAGCCACTGGCCCCAGACCAGCTGACCCAGGTAGCGCTGTGGCAACAGGGTGAAGACACCTGCGCCGATGCAGGCACCGAAATACAGGCCGAGCATGTTTTGGCGGTGGGCTCGGATGTTGCCCCGGTACAAATACCAAAAAGCCAGAAACAGGCCGCCCAGCGTGTAAGGCACAAACAAATGGATGAGCGTGTAACCCGCGATGTTGGGTAGGTTGTAGTCCCGAATAAACAGGGCCGACACAGCGGTGGCCAGCATGAGCGTGGCCCAGGCATAACCGGCGGCGCGGTGCAAACGCGGGCGCTGGCCACTGGCCCCAGTGGCGTTGCCCCGGCGCGCCCACAAAGCCACGGGCCCAAGGGCCAGCGTACCCAAAGCGGCGCTGAGGTGGATGGCAATGGCGGGTGTGAGTGACATGGGGCTGCTCCGGCGTTGGGTTTGCAGCCACTGTGCCCCGGCGCTGGCTCAGCTGACAGCGGTTTGCGATGGATCGACGCAAAGCGAGCATGAAACGCAGGTCAAAGGGGGTGGGCTGCAGCCGCCCATGCCTTGTTGTTGCAAGTGGGTCAGGTGTGTTTGGTCTTTACCTGGCGCTTACCTTTCCGTGGTGTTTTGCAGCCCCTGACGGGGTGATGCATTTTTACAATGCAGTGCATGAACACCTCCAAACTTTCTTCCCTGCGCTGGCTGGTCTTGTTGTTTTTGGCTTGGGGGCTTTCGGCCTGTGGTGTGCTGCAGCCCGGGCCGCGCAGCATTGATCTGTCTGAGGCCAAGCTGGCGGCCATGATTGGGGATCGGTTTCCGTTCAACAGCCGTTATTTGGAGCTGTTTGATGTGGTGCTGGATCGGCCCCAGGTGCGCCTGATACCGGCTGAGAACCGCATTGGAACGGCCATGGGTTACAACATCGGCGCTTCGTTGTTGGGTATGCGGCCCGTGCAGGGGCAGCTGGATTTGAGCTACAGCCTGCGCTTTGAACCCACCGACCAGACGGTGCGTCTGACCCAGGTGCGGGTGGAGCGCTTTGATGTGCCGGGCGTGCCGCCAGCCTTGTCCAGCCGTGCCAACCGGCTGGGTGGTCTGCTGGCTGAGGAGTTGCTGAACGACTTTGTGATCCACCGACTGAAGCCCGAAGATTTGCAGGCGGTGCAGGGCTGGGGCTACCAGCCCGGCGCGCTGCAGGTGGTGCCCGGCGGGCTGCGCTTGCAGCTGGACCCGGTGCAGCGGCGCTAGGGGTTGGCTGCCGACGGGCCTCGGTCAATTGAAGTTGGGCGGGTAACATCGCTGTTTGTGCTTGGTCGGTGGGTGGCTGTGTCTTATTTTGTGAACCGTCCCTTGCGGCGGCTGAAACATGGATTTTTCTTTTTTGATCAAGGCCGCCATCATGGGCGTGGTGGAGGGCCTGACCGAGTTTTTACCGATTTCTTCCACTGGCCACCTCATCCTCGCAGCCTCGCTGCTGGACTTGTCGGGCGAAAAAATCAAACTGTTCGAGGTGGTGATTCAAACCGGCGCGATCATGGCCATCGTCTCGCTGTACGCCGCCAAGCTGTGGGAAACGCTGGTGGGTTTGCCCACCCAGCGGCAGGCGCAGCGCTTCACGGTGAACGTGTTGGTGGGGTTTTTCCCGGCTGCGCTGGCCGGAGTGCTGTTCATCGACTTCATCAAGGGCGTGCTGTTCAACCCGGTGGTGGTGGCCATGGGCTTCATCGTGGGCGGTCTGGTGATTTTGTGGGCCGAACACCTGCAAAAAAAGGGCGCTCGGGTGCACATTGACGATGTGGACAACGTGCGCTGGCAAGACGCTTTGAAGGTGGGGCTGGTGCAGTGCACCGCACTGGTGCCGGGCGTGAGCCGCTCGGGTGCCACCATCATTGGCGCCATGCTGCTGGGCTTCAACCGCAAATCGGCCACCGAATTCAGCTTCTTTCTGGCCATTCCCATGCTTTTTGGCGCAGCGGCCTACGACATCTACAAAAACCACGACTTGCTGAGCACGGCAGACATTCCATTTTTTACCGTGGGGCTCGTGGTGTCGTGGCTGTCGGCCTGGGTGTGTGTGAAATGGTTGCTGCGCTTTGTGGGCCACCACACCTTTGTGCCGTTTGCCTGGTACCGCATTGCCTTTGGAGGCCTCATTTTGTTGACAGCTTCTCAAGGCTGGGTGGACTGGGTTTCTTGAGCATGCCAAAGGCTTCCCCATGAGCGCGTCCTCGGGTATGGGCCCGCTGTTGCTGCGGCTCTCTACCTTGCTCAGCGGTGTGGGGTTGTTGGTGGTGGGGGTGGGGCTGCTGTTTTCGGTGCTGGGACTGCGCGCGGGGGCGGCGCAGTTTTCCAGCGTCACGCTGGGGCTGGTCACATCGGCCTACTTTGTGGGTTTTGTGGTGGGCACGTACCTGTGTCCGGTGGTCATTCGCCGGGTCGGTCACATCCGCGCCTTTGCGGCCATGGCCTCTCTGGCGTCCACCATGCCCATTCTGCATGCGCTCTGGGTAGACCCTTGGTTTTGGGGCGTCCTGCGGCTGGTGACCGGCATCTGCTTGGTGGGCCTGTACATCGTGGTGGAAAGCTGGCTCAACGCGCTGGCACCCAGCCAGCACCGGGGCAAGCTGTTTGCGGTGTACATGTCGGTCAATTTTGTCGCGCTGGCGCTTGGGCAGTGGC
>JAUXXN010000373.1 GCA_030684755.1 Hydrogenophaga sp. | reverse complement strand
GCCGGGGAACACGCGGCTGTTGAAGGCCCAGAAGTTGAAGTCCAGCATGGTGATGACCTGCGGCGTCAAGCTGCCGGGCTCCACGTCAAAGGCGTTGAGCAAGAAGCAGTAGTCGCGCTGCACGTCGTCAATGAGCGGGTGTTTTTGCTTGGGGTGCGTGACCCAAAAGCCCATCATGCCCATGGCCATTTGCGTCATTTCGTCGGCGTGCGGGTGGTACATGAAGGTGCCGGGCCGGCGTGCTTCAAATTCGTACACAAAGGTTTTGCCCTCTGGTATGTAGGGCTGGTTGAGGCCGCTCACACCATCCATGCCGTTGGGCAAGCGCTGGCCGTGCCAGTGGATGGTGGTGGGTTCGGGCAGGCGGTTGGTCACAAAAATGCGCACCTTGTCGCCTTCCACCACCTCAATGGTAGGGCCGGGGCTCTGGCCGTTGTAACCCCACATATTGACCAGAAAACCCGGTGCCATCTCGCGCACCACCGGTTCGGCCACCAAGTGGAATTCTTTCACCCCGTTGTTCATGCGCCAGGGCAGGGTCCAGCCGTTGAGCGTGACCACAGGGTTATAGGGGCGGCCCGCGCCGGTCACACCAGGTGGCGTCCAGGGGGCTGCCGTGTCGGCGCTGGTTTGCTGCACAGCTTCGGGCAAGGCGGCCAGGGCCACGCGGCTCACGCTGGCTGCGGCCACGGCGGTGGCCGCCGTGGCCGCTGCACCGGCAAAAAAGTTTCTTCGGTTCATGGCTTGCGTCATGGTCAGTGTCCTTTGGGTGCTGTGCTGGCGCCGCCGCTGGGGGCGGACGAAGTGCCGGGGCCTTGGTAGTCGCCGCCGGCCAGCAGGGTTTGCCAGGCAGTGTGGGCGAGCCAAAAGTCGCGGCGTGCCTGGTGGGCAGCGTCAAGGGAACCCAGGCGCTCGCGGGCTTGCGCCAGCAGGTCCCAGGTGCTTTGGAGCATGCCGTTGTAGCGCAGCAGGGTTTCTTGTTCCAGCGTGGCTTGCAGCGGGCCGATCACGTCTTGCGCATGGCGGGCGCTGGCGTGTTGGGCTTGCAGGTGGGCCCAGGCCTCACGCGCCATCGATCGGCGTTCGGTGGCCGCCTGCAGCAGGCTGGATTCGGCGCGTACTGCGCGCTCCAGCGCATGGTCGCGCAGCAGCGGCAGGTTGTTGATTTGCGGCGCAGACCATGGCGATGGCTGCCCGGCCGTGGGTGTTGTGCCGAGTGCCTGGTCGACCGCGTCGGCCCAGGCTGCGAGCCGCCCGGGGCTCACGGTGGCGATCTGCCGCCGCGCCTCGGTGAGCTGCCAGGACAGCGTGGGGTGTCTGTTCAACACGGCGGCCTCTATCTCGGCTGGGCTCAGGCCCTGGCCGGGTGTTACTTGCGCTGGCAAGGCGGGCAGGGTCTGCGGCAAACGCTGCAGCAGCGGTGCCGAAGTGGTGCCGTCCCATTGGCCGAGCAGCCGCAGCAATTGTTCGTCGGCGCTGGTTTTGGCCTGAAGGGCGCGGGCCGCGGCCTGGTGGTCAGCGGCTTGCTGCACCTGTTCGCGCAGCAGTTTGGCCTGGCTCCAGTTGCCCGCCAGCACCATGCGCTGGCCCAGCGCCACGCCGGTGTCTGATGCAGACAAGGCATCGCTCATGAGGCGCAGGCTGTGGCGCGCCGTGACGGCTTCTATCCACGCGGTGTGCACGGCTTGGGCGTGGCCCACATAGGCGCGTTGCACCTCGGCTCGCTCGGGCTCGTTCATGCCCGCGTGGGCAAACAGGGCGGGCCGGTGACGCATCGACAGGCGCAGGGCCTCGGCAGCGTCCAGCGCCGGGGCGGTGGACGCGGGTTCGTCGGCAGCAGGCGCACCGGCCGGGTTTTGGGCTTCCCAGCGAATGATGTCGATGTGACCGCGCGGAAATGCCGCCACCCGTTCGTTCGCTTGTTGCCAGATGGCGCGGGCACGGTCGATGTCGGTGGGCAATTCCAGCGGCTTGGCTGGCGCTGGTGCGGGCAACAGGGGCGCTGCAGCGGCGGGCACGGGTGTGGCGGGCTCGGCGGCGCGAAGGGCTGCCGAGGTGCCCGCCAGCGCGGGTGTGACACTCAGCAGGGCTACACACCACAGGGGGCCGAGACGAATCCGCAGGGCGGACGTGCGGATGTGCAAAGGGGGCCTAAAAACAGGCATCAAAGTCTCCTGGCAATACAAACCAGCGCCCGCCGCATGGGCCCCGTGGGGCTGCGGCAGACGCACCTAGGGTGTGATCGCTCAGGAAATGGGTGGCTTGACGCCTTGCTGCGGCGCGAAGCTGGCAAAACGCTCCGCAGATAGTGCCAGCACGGCATGCAACTGAGCCGGTGTAGCGGCGCCCGGTTGGGCGGTGCCCAGGACCGGGCCGTTGCAGACATCGCAGGCGTTGTGCTGGTGGTGGTCTTGGCCCGCGTGCGAAGCTTCGGCAACGTGTTTGCCCGTGGCATGGGTCGAATGGTCGACGGCGTGCCCGGTTATCGAGCCTGGGGGCGACTGCGCGGCATGGTCGGGGCAGTTGGCATGTTCGGCGGCAAACCCAGCAGCCGCGGCTGTGGCAGCAGGGTGCCCCAGCATGGAAATCGCCATGGCGTCTCCCGCCCATGCGCGCAGAGGCAGCAGGGCAATCATGAGGGCGAGCAAGAGGTGGCGCATGGGAATTAATGATACTCGCAGGTGCAGAAAGTTCAGTCGCTGTGGGGGATTCCTGCTATTTGCTGTGATTTTTGGTGGCTGTTCTGAGTCGTTTGAGCGAGTTCGGCCCAAGCCTGGCGCATGACCGACTGGCCCGCCGCCAACGCGAGCAGGGCCATGACGGCGGCCACCGCGAGGTCGGGCAAAGCCGATCCGGTGCCAAACACGCCCAACGCAGCGGCCATGACCGCGACATTGGACAAAGCGTCGTTGCGTGAGCACAGCCACACGCTGCGCATGTTGGCATCACCGGACCGAAACGAATACAACAACACAGCGACGCCAGCGTTGGCCAGCAGCGCCACCAAACCCACCACACCCATGGTCATCGCGTCGGGCACGCTGCCGCTTTGCAGCAGCCAGCCGGCGCGCGCCAGCACAAACAGGCCGTAGGCGAACATGGTGGCGCCCTTGACAAACGCTGCGCGACTGCGCCAGACCAGGGCCATGCTCAGCACCGCCAGCGACAGCGCATAGTTGGCAGCGTCACCGGCAAAGTCCACCGCGTCGGCCAGCAGCGAAACCGAATGGGCCTGCAGGCCGGCCACCAGTTCCACTCCAAACATGACCGCGTTGACCACCAGCGCGATCCACAACGCGCGGCGCCAGCGCGGGTCAACGGGCGGTGCTGCGCTGGCGGGCGTTTCGGTGGAGCAGCTGGAGTGGCAGGCGCAGGCCATGATGGGTGTCTTTCAAGCAAGTGTTCAAGGTATGCCATCATTAAAAACCTTGAAGCCACTTGAAGGTCAAGTATGAATACGATGGATATGAATACCCAGCCAGTGACCCCGGTGCACCGCATTGGTGAAGCGGCGCTGCGCTCTGGCGTGAGCGCGGCCAACATCCGGTACTACGAGCGCGAAGGTCTCTTGAAGCCGCAGGCCCGTGCCGGGAACGACTACCGCCTGTACAGCGAGGCAGACATGCACCGTTTGCGCTTCATTCGGCAGTGCCGCGCGCTGGACATGTCGCTGGACGAGGTGCGCACCTTGCTCGCGCTGGATCTGGGCAACAAGACCGATTGCGCAACCGCCAGCACCGCGCTGGACGCGCACCTGAGCCATGTGCGGCAGCGCCTGGCCGAGTTGCGGGCACTGGAAAAGGATCTGCTCGCCCTTCGCAAGCGCTGCGACGGTTCGGACGACCATTGCCACATCATTGAAGCGCTGCACCAGCGCGCCGACGAAGCGGTGCCGACGGTGCCTGCGCCCAC
>JAUXXN010000160.1 GCA_030684755.1 Hydrogenophaga sp. | reverse complement strand
ACTTCGACGATTACAACGAAATACATATTCGTCAAGGTAAAAGTCACCTGCCCCGGCTGCACAGCGCTATGGTGTGTCCCCATCATCCAGCGTTGCAGGAGCGATGCCACTCGGTGACCCGCACATGCAACTCCGCCACCTGCCGCTCGAACGTGCGTGCCATGACCCGCTCGCCCAGGCGCTTGAAGCAGTGCATCTTGGTTTCCACCAGGCTTCTGCGGTAATAGTCACTCCACTTCTTCCATATGGCCCACCCCAGTCGGCTACAAGCTTTGAGCGCCTCGTTGCGCACACTCGCCCCCATGAAGGTCGCCTTCCAAGGCTTACCGTTCTTGCGCGGAGGAATCACCGCCTGTGTGTCCCTCTGGGCAATCGCCGCATGTCACGCCCGGGTGTCGTAGGCACCGTCTGCGCTGACGCTGGCCAGCGCTTCATCGGGTGGTATCTGAGCCAGCAGCTCGGGCAGCATCGGCGCGTCGCCCACACTTTTGTCTGTGACCTCAATGGCCCGAATTTCCAGCGTGTGGGCGTCAATGCCCAGGTGCACCTTGCGCCACTCCAGCCGGTATTAGGCCCCGTGTTTCTTGCGCTTCCATTCACCCTCGCCCACGAACTTGATCCCGGTACTGTCCACCAGCAAGTCCAGCGCGGTGGTGCTGGCCCGATAGGGTAGTTGCACTCGCAGCGTCTTCTGGCGCCGGCTCACCGTGCTGAAGTCGGGCACACTCAAATCCAGATTCGCCAGGCGCAACAGGCTCTCAACCAGGCCCAGGCCTTGACGCAGCGCTAGGTTGAACAGGCACTTGGTGCTCAGGCAGAACTGGATGGCTGCCTCAGAGAAGATCCGCTGGCGTCCTCGCTTGCCACTGGCCGGGGCGTACCACTGCATGTCTTTGTCCAGCCAGATCGTCAGCGCCCCTCGGGCTTTGAGCGCGGCGTTGTACGCGGCCCAGTTGGTGGTCTTGTAGCGAGCCTTGGCGCTCTTGGGTTCGGTCATCTCCCGAGCCTACCAGCCAGGGGAGTCAGCTTTGTGCAACAAAGCCTGTATGAACTGAAAACCCGGTCCGTCGGCGGTTCGGGCTTTTTTAACCGGTTGTTTGTTACAGTTGATCTCAACGGCAATCCGGCACCCATACACTCAACTGTGGCCGCACCCTGGTTTGCTTATGGTTGAAACCCCTAGTTTCCGCACTGCTTGTGCCCTGCTAAAGTGCGTGAATGATTGAACAAATTTTTGTTGGAGTGATCCAGTCATAACGCTATGAACCATCGAACTGGCTGGACCCTGAGTTTTGCCTTGTGTTGTGCTCTGGTGTTGCAGGGCTGCGCTGCGGACGGAGCCCGAAAAGTCCAGTCGAATGCAGAAACACAGGATGGCACGCTCACCAAGGCCGTGAGTGAGGCCGTGTTCATCCCTCAGGGACTCTTCCAGAATCTGGAAAAAAAAGACAAGTTACCGGTGGTATACGACAACCACCTGAGCGACGCGGCCAAAGACAGCACCATGGGTCGTGCTCAAGCATTGAGTCCCACCGTTTGGCTTTATACGTCGCCCAGCTTCAAAGCTTTTTCTGAAGGTACAGAGCTGGATTCCGGAATAAATAGCAAGGTATGGGAAACGTTTTTACGCAAATACCAGATCCCATTCAAAGCCATCAACAGCCCTGAAATGTTAGAAACCAGCGCCCCTGGTGTATTGGTTCTACCTTCTTTGGTGATGCTGTCTGAGCGTGAAAAGCAGGCTATTTTGAAATTTCGAGGGCAGGGTGGAAGTGTGCTGAGCACTTGGCTCACAGGCGTGCGCAATGAGCGCGGCGAATGGCAAGGGTTTTCTTTTATGAAAACGGGACTCAATGCCGAAGTTGTGGGCGACACACAAGCCGAAGAAGACGCAAACTTCATGATGGTTTACGGTGACAGTCCGGTACTTCACAGTTTATTGGCTGGGCAGCGAATCTGGATTGAACGCCTTAAAGGGATATACCCCTTGCGACTTCAGGGGCAACAAGCTGCAGCGCAGATCATGGACTGGTCTCGTCTGTCTGTCGGTGAAAAGGTGAACACCATGCTTGTTTTTGGAGAGCATCGGCAGTCCACAGGTGTCTTGTCTCGCACGGTGGCATTGGGCTACCCAGAGCGTTTGTGGCGCTCAGCTGATCCCAAAGCCATGGAAGCTATTGCGCACAACGCGCTCACATGGTTATTTCGCCAACCTGATGCACGCCTGGCTGCATGGCCGCACCCCTACAGCGGTGCATTGTCAATAGCTGTTGACGCGCCAGATGTGGTTGATGAACTTGACCTTTTATTTGCTGAAAGAGTCGAAGAGTTAGGGGGTAGATTTACTATTTACCCTTTGTCTATCAATGCGGAGAAATCTGCCCCCGCACTTAAAAAAATGCAGGAAAAAGGACATGAGCTTGGCTATATGGCTGATCGCTATGAAGGCTTTGATGGACAGCCATCTGACAAGCAAGCAGAACGACTCACTCTTATGCAGCAAGAATTTAGCCAAGCTGGCTTGTCAACAGGAACCACATTGGGTATCAATGTGCCTTTGCAATCACAGGATAAAACTACCCAAGGATTGTTGAATCAACTCGGATTCACATATTACGTTGCTTTAATGCACGAGACAGACGGTCGTTTGCCAGGGCTGATACCCCGCACACCAAGCGTTTCAAGCACATTACCACCATTGGTGATGTTGCCTCGAACACAGAGTGGCCCTGAAGATCTCATGGCGGAAGGCGATCCTGATGAAGGCCTCGTAAAATACTTGGCTGAATTTGAGTCAGCGTTGCCTATGGGGGGGCTGCAGTTTGTGCGTTTTCCCAATCAGACGCTGCTTACAGATGAGCAGCAAGACGCTATTTTCGGCCAAATGAAAACCCACGCTAAGCGCTTGTGGGTGGCCCCGAACGGTGCGGTAGCCCGTTGGTGGCTTGAGCGAAATCGCGTCAGCGTTCAGATGGATGCAGTTGACGGTGCGCTCCGTTTATCGGTCACTGTAACGGGAACTGCTCCCCTGTCTTTGTCGCCCTCGGTTACTATCAATCTGCCTTATGCGAATGATGCACTCAAAATGATTCCACTCGGGT
Organism: Hydrogenophaga sp.; assembly: GCA_030684755.1. Taxonomy (GTDB): domain Bacteria; phylum Pseudomonadota; class Gammaproteobacteria; order Burkholderiales; family Burkholderiaceae_C; genus Hydrogenophaga. Next base: position 5,965 of record JAUXXN010000160.1, on the reverse strand, counting down.
CTCAGGCAGGAGCCATTTCTACAGTAGCTCTGGACCCGTGGCGTGTGGCCGTATCTCTGGGTCAACTCGTACCAGGTACTCATCGTTGGCAAATGCAGTTTGAGAGAGCCGCTTTCGTTAGCAACAAATGATTTAAAAGGAAACGCATGTCACTGCATTCAAAGCGGTCACCATCGGCTTGCACTCGGCGTGTAGCTGCTGTATGGGTAAGTTTGTTCCTTGTGTCAGCACAGGCGCAGCCCACCGGTCTGCTCTATGACCCAGAGCCACCTGTGGACTCAGGATACGTGCGCGTGATGATGGCTACTGATACGCCAAAGGTTTCTGTGGTGGTAGATAACAAGGTCAGGGTGTCATCCTTGGAAAAAAACCAAGTCAGTGACTACATGGTAATGGGTGCCGGAATGCATCAAATAGCCATGGTAGCTGCCAAGAAAACCGTAGCATCTGTACCGCTTGATGTGGCTCGTGGATCTGCCGTTACTGTGGTTTTCACATCTCCTGACGTTGCTCCGCAAATATTTGTTGACAAAACCAGCAACAACAAGCTTAAAGCAATGCTCAGCGTCTATCAGCTGGCAAGCAAAAATGAAACCTTGGATATTTTGACCAGTGACGGTACAACCAAAGTATTTTCTAGCTTAGCATACGGTAAGTTGGGCGCTCTGCAGGTCAACCCCATTTCGGTAGCATTGATAGCAACCATGTCCGGAGCAAAGACGCCTTTGGCCAGTACTTCCCTAACCATGACGCAAGGAGGCGCTTACAGCGTTTTCTTGTTGCCAGCCAAGAATGACAAAATTGCAGCGATCCAGGTACAAAACAAGATCGAACGGTATACCGGTAAATAAATTATTCTTTACTTCAAGGAGCTAATAACATGAAACTTAAATCAACTTTTACTCATTGTGTTCTGGTGGCTGCCACCGTTTTCTCTCTATCTGCTCAAGCGCAAGACGGCTCTTCTGTGGTGATAGGTAAAAACGACTGGTTGTTTACCAAGTACGAATTTGCTGAACCCTCCGATGCAGTTGATACGCAAGCAACCATTCAGATGCTTGAAAAAATCAATAAGATGTTTGAGCGAAAAGGAATTGCATTGGCGATGGTCATGGTTCCATCCAAAATAAGAGTAAATGCTGATCAATTGCCCGATAACGTTAAATTGGATGCGTACACAGCAGGTAAATACGACAATGCGGTGAAGGCTTTGAAAGCCGCCGGAGTCAATATTGTTAGCCTCAACCAAGCCTTTTTGACAAGTCCAAACCGCGAAGGGGAAAAGTCCCTTTTCATGCGCCTTGACACCCATTGGTCTCATTCCGGTGCTATGCTGGCTGCTGAAACCATCAAAGCTGAAATTGATGCCAACCCAACGCTCAAAGCTGCATGGAACGCTACGCCTGTAGAGAAATACAGTTTGACTTGGAATGATAAAGGCAATCCGGTACGTACACGTGACTTGGTAAGGCTTCTTCCTGGTGGTACCGTGAGTTATCCACCTGAGAGAGTTTTACAATTCAGAGTAAAGCGTGAAAACGAGTCGAACGCAGGTTTGCTTGCTGGCGGCGATACTACCTTGATCACCGTCATAGGCAGCAGCTACTCAAACAAAAATACAGGCTACCCAGATGCACTGCGTTTTGTGTTGCAGCGGAACTTGCTCGATATTTCCATTCCTGTGGACCAAGGTCCATGGGTAGGTATGGAGGCGTACTTGAAGGACGACGCGTTCAAGACAAACAAGCCTAAACTTATTATTTGGGAGATTCCAGAGCGTGAATTGCGTTCTCCACCCAACTACAAGCACCGCGATGCGCGCTACATCATTGAGAACAATGACTGGCTTTCTCGTGTTGAAGCCTTGCTTAAATAATTTTAAGCTTATGTTTGGTGGCATGTCCGCTGCCGATGTGTCCAACTCTTCTAGATGGAGAATTGATGATGAAAAAAGTTAATTGGTTGGGCGCGCAACTGGGCACATGCTGCGTGCTGGCGTTCATGAGCGCAAACGCGTTGGCTACAGAGGCTTCCGCTGCGCTGATTGGTAAGCAGGAATGGTTGTTCTACAAGTACGAGTTTTCTGAACCTAGTCATGATGATTTGGTCAAAAAAAGCCAGGATTTGATCAAGAATTTTGAGAGAGTGCTCGCAGCGCGTGGTATTCGCCTGACCGTGGCGATGGTGCCGCTAAAAATACGCATTTACTCTGAATTCTTACCCGATGAACTGAAACTAAATTCTTATGTTCAGGGTAATTACAATCAAATGCTGGGTGTTTTTTCCAGTGCTGGTGTCAACGCTGCAGACCTCAATTCAGCGTTTCTGAGTAGCCCATTGCGAAGTGGTGATACGCCTCTGTACTTCAGGCTTGATTCACACTGGACTCCTGTGGGTGCAATGGTGGGGGCAGAAGCGCTCAAGAAGAGTTTTGAGTCTGACCCCAAATCGCTCGAGTTACTTGCTACTGTTCCGACTGTTAAATATACCTACAAAGTCGCCAACCGCAAACGCCCCTCGCGTGGGCGGGATCTGGTTGATCAGCTTCCACCCAACTCGCCCACCTTCGCTCCAGAGTTGGTGGCTCAAGTCAATGTACTTCGTGAAAAACCCAGTCAAACCGACTTGTTAGGGACGCAAGACGCACCGAAAATCGGTATGGTGGGCAGCAGTTATTCGCGTGATTGGACGGGTTTTTCAGACGCGATTCGCTATGTTTTGCAGCGTGATGTGGCTGTCGCCGCTGTTGGTGCCGACCAGGGTTCTTGGGTTGGTATGGAGGCATATCTTAAAGACGAGGCCTTTCAAGCTAGTCCTCCTAAACTGTTGATCTGGGAAATGCCCGAGCGCGACATGAAAGCTCCTCCCGATTACAAATACCGTGAAGCCCGCTATGTTATGAGCAACGCTGAGTGGCTCAAACGGGTAACTGAGCTTGTCCAGAAAGCGCCTGCACCCCGTTGATGGTTTTTGCAGTTTTACCGGCTGTCATGGTTATTTTGATTGAGTTGGTCTTGCAAAGGCAGTTCAACTCAATTTTCTGATCTATTGAGCAGCAATTGATTTCATATCAGCGGCAGATGATTCTATTCTGGATCTTTTCCTGATGAATGATTAGCGCATCCAGAATGGCTTGAGACAGTTGTAGGTTGTAGCCGTGAATATTGCCTTCGCCACCGTAGCCGGGTTCTGATTGATATCCGGGAAACGGTTTTCCTGAGCGGATGTGGAGGGGATCTGCATCAGGTCCAAAGATGGCCTTGTACCGACTAATAACCTGATAGCCTAATTCCTGAGCATTGTCGTAGATAAGTCTGTTTCGGTCACTCCACTGTTTGGCTTGCGTGGACATTGTGGCACCGATATCTACCCAAAAATAAGCGGCGTTAGGTGCTAAACTTTTCAGTCTTCTCATCAACTCCTTCTGGCTCTCTGCAAAATTCGCTTCCACCAAGTTCGTACCCAAAACGATTATGATGATTTCGCTGCCAGATATGAATGTTGCATCGATTTCAACGCTGTCAAGTGCAGATTTTTGGATGTCAGTTCCGGGCGTGGTAATGGAGCGTCCACTGTCAAAACTGATTTTCTGTTGACCTCGTAGTAGTGCTCGTAAGGTTAACTCTAGGCCAACATGTTTGAGTCCTAGACCCAGAGAGTCGGCCAGTACGTAGGCAGAAGCAGGTCTGTTTAGACAAACCCTTGCTGTGTCTGTAGCTGTGGCAGGTGTCTTGAAATTATTGGCGTTGGCCAAGCTCAGCGAACTGCTGATACAGTAAGCCGCACCCAACGCTCGAATACAATATGTTACCTTTGACATGTCGAAGCACCTAAGTCTTGTGTAGGACTGGGTAGTTTAAGAGGTTGGTAATTCCAGGATGGTGCAAAGGGAGGCTTTCTAAGCAGAATTTCTCTGACGGCTTGAGGGCCTGTACAGTTCTACAACACTTTTCACCGCTGGCTATGGTTTTTACCTCCCATCTGTTTCTGTTTTTGTTCCTGCCCTTATTTTTGGCGATTTACTACGCAGCTCCCTTTCGGTTTCGTTCAGGAATCATCCTGATTTTTAGTTATTTTTTTTACGCTTGGTGGCGACCTGATTTTGCGTTGTTGCTGGCAGGAGTAACGCTGGGAACTTATTGGTTGACCCTGCTGATGGAGTCAGCGGCCTGGCGAGACAGGCGCAAACTGGCATTGACCTTGGGCGTCTTGGGCAACCTTGTGGCGTTGGGGTACTTTAAGTATTTCAATTTCGGCATGGACAGCATGAACCTGCTCTTGGCAGGTTTTGGCGTAAGTCCCATGGAGTACAGCAGGGTGTTGCTTCCCATCGGACTGTCATTTTTTATTTTTCAGGCCATCAGCTACATGGTTGACGTGTACCGGGGGGATGCACCCGTTACGCAGAATGTATTTGATTTTGCTGCCTTTATTTCTTTTTTCCCTCAATTGGTGGCTGGTCCTGTTTTGCGGTACCAGCCACTGGCAGACCAGTTTCGTGAGCGGGTGCATTCGTGGTCGCATTTTTCACAGGGCTGCCTTCTTTTCATGGCAGGATTTTCGGGCAAGGTGTTGATTGCTGATCCGATGAACCCATTGGTAGAGGCTGCATTCAACGTTGCTGTACCTACCATGGCCGATGCTTGGCTAGGTGCGTTTGCTTATACCATTCAACTCTTTTTTGATTTCAGTGGTTACAGCACCATGGCGATTGGCCTTGGGCTGATGGTCGGCTTTCACTTTCCTAAGAACTTCAACGATCCTTACGTTTCTGCATCCATCACGGAATTTTGGCGCCGTTGGCACATTTCTCTCTCGACGTGGTTACGCATGTACCTTTATGTCCCGTTGGGTGGCAACCGCAAAGGGTCGGTTAGAACATACGTTAACCTGATGGCCACCATGGTGTTGGGCGGGTTGTGGCACGGTGCCAATTGGACATTTATCGTCTGGGGCTTGTGGCATGGGGGTCTCTTGGCACTGGAGAGGTACTGGCGTAGCAAGTTTCCAAAACCAATATTGCCTCGTTGGGTAGCGGTGCTGTTTACCTTGGTGCTGGTGATGATTGGTTGGGTGTTTTTTCGAGCTGCCAATGTCACGTCTGCGTTGACCATGCTCTCGGCCATGTTTGGCCTGTCCGGCGAGTGGTCTTTGACTTTTAGTCCATCCATGGCTTGGCAAGTAGTGCCCGAGCGGCTATGGGTCATGGTGGTTGGAGGCTTGTTGGTCTTTGCACTGCCCTGGGTCAAGCGATCGGTGGTTGGTCGTGCCCGCCTGTTGATTTTGCCGATTTTCGTGTGGGCGGTAGCTACGCTCTCTTCACAGGCGTTCACGCCGTTCCTTTACTTTCAATTTTGAGGTTGCACCATGGATGAAGAGCGCATGGAAATTCCGTTGCATGCCCCGCTTGAGGTCTGGCTTGCTGGTGCATTGATGATTCTGTTGATGGCTTTTGGTTTGTGGCAGGTATCGTATGCATTGCGCGACACAGCCCTTGCAGATGTACCGACCACTATGGAGCACATACGATCTGGCGTGGCGTCTGACAAGTTCAGTAAGCATGTGGATATGCATCTTCCGGCTCGTCATGCCCTTATTGCTACAGCGAACGCAGGGCGTTACACCATTTTTCAGGGTACGGGGGATGACGTGCGGCTCGGACGTGACGAGTGGCTTTTTTCCGTTGAGGAAATCAAATACGAGGCGCAGTCTGAAGCCTGGATGGGTCAGCGCTTGGATACGGTTGCTCGTGTGTCTAAGTTGCTGGAGCAGAAAGGTATTCTTCTTGTAATCGCTTTGTTACCCGACAAGGCCCGTGTGCACGAGTCACAGTTGTCCAGTGCGACTTATCCTGTGTGGTACGCAAACCGCTACGGTGTTGCGCTGCAAAATCTGCGGGCCGCAGGTGTCCAGACTCTGGATGTTCTGGGTGTAATGGCGCCTGAGGCAACACGCAAGCCATTGT
>JAUXXN010000340.1 GCA_030684755.1 Hydrogenophaga sp. | reverse complement strand
ATCCTGATCGAGCAGCACGCGGGCGCACTGCCGGTGTGGCTCGCACCGGTGCAGGTTTCGGTGCTCAATATCACCGACGCGCAAGGCGATTACTGTCGTGAAATCGCCAAATCGTTGCAGAATCAAGGGCTTAGAGTCATTACCGACCTGCGCAACGAGAAAATCACGTATAAAATACGAGAGCACGCGTTGCAAAAGCTTCCTTACATCATTGTCGTGGGCGACAAAGAAAAGGCAGCTGGCGCTGTGGCTGTGCGGGCGCGAGGCAACAAAGACCTCGGTGTCATGCCGCTGGAAGACTTTTCCAAGCTGATTGCGGCAGACGTTTCATCCAAAGTTTGAAATCAAACACCCGGTTGACCCCCGAAGTCGCTGCGTACACCGCTCATGCAATGGGGCGTCCTCCCGGGCGCTCTACCTGTTTAATCAGCCCACACAAAGGAACGTACCATAGCTACCAATTTTCGTGACCGCCGCCAACGCGAAGAGCGCGCACACCGACTGAACCGTGAAATCATGGCCCCAGAGGTTCGCCTCAATGGGCCGGAAAACGAGCCGCTGGGCATTGTCAGTTTGCAAGAAGCGCTGCGCATGGCCGGTGAGTTGGATGTAGACCTGGTAGAAATTGCTGCCACGGCCATTCCCCCAGTGTGTCGCTTGATGGATTACGGCAAGTTCAAGTACCAAGAGCAGAAAAAGGCGGCGGAAGCCAAGGCCAAGCAAACGGTTATCGAGATCAAGGAAGTCAAGTTCCGCCCAGGCACCGATGACGGTGACTACAACATCAAGATGCGCAACATCCGCCGCTTTCTTGATGATGGCGACAAGTGCAAGATCACGCTGCGTTTTCGCGGTCGCGAGATCACGCACCAGGAACTGGGTCTGGCCTTGCTCAACCGCATTCGCGACGAGCTGGCTGACATCATCGTGGTGGAGCAGTTTCCCAAGCTTGAAGGCCGTCAGATGATCATGATGATCGCGCCCGGACGCAGGAAAGCAGCCCCCAAGGCGGTTGAGCCTGCTGCGCAGAGCGCCGAGTAATTGGCACCCGTGAAGGGGTGTGCAGACCCTCGGGTCTGCCAACAGATTGGACGGGCAGGGTAGTCTCCTGCTGGTCCGAGGCGCTGGCCGAAAGGCCGGTAGCCGAAAGAAAGGCCGCAAGGCTTTTCATAGAAGTGGCTCGGGGCCAACAAGTCTGCGGAAGGTTCGCAGCGCCTCACGAGCACAAATCAAAAAGGAGCATGTACATGCCCAAAATGAAGACCAAGAGCAGCGCGAAAAAGCGATTTCGCGTTCGTCCCGGTGGTACCGTGAAACGCGGTCAAGCCTTCAAGCGTCACATTCTGACCAAGAAGTCCACCAAGACCAAACGCCACCTGCGCGGAGCCGTGACTGTTCATGAGACCAATATGGGTCACATGGCACAGATGCTGCCCGGCATGGGTATTTGATCAACGACGAACAAGGAGTCACTCATGCCTCGCGTTAAACGTGGTGTAACGGCACGCGCCCGCCACAAAAAAGTTCTCGCCCTTGCAAAAGGTTTTCGCGGTCGCCGCGGTAACGTCTTCCGGATCGCCAAACAAGCGGTCATGAAGGCTGGGCAATACGCCTATCGTGATCGTCGCAACAAGAAGCGCGTTTTCCGTCAGCTCTGGATCGCGCGTATCAACGCCGGTGCACGTGCTTGCGGTATGACGTACAGCCAGTTCGCCAATGGTCTGAAAAAGGCCTGCATCGAAATCGACCGCAAGGTCCTGGCCGATCTGGCCGTGAACGACCCTGCTGCCTTTGGCAGCATCGTGGAGCAAGTCAAAGCCAAGCTGGCCGCTTGATTCACGACGGAGATCGTGGTGGCCCGAAAGGGTTGCCAGGCTCTCCAAGTCGCTCAAAGGGGTTGAGGCTTGAGGGATTTCCCTTGCAGCGCTCAGCCCCTTTTTTGTTTTGCAACGCAGAAGCACACACATGAACGAGTTGGACGCACTGGTTGACAGCGCTCGCGCCGGTTTTGCGCAAGCCGCTACCCCGGCCGATCTGGAAAACACCAAGGCCCAGTTTCTGGGCAAATCGGGCCGCATCACCGAGCTGATGAAGGGCATGGCGGCTTTGTCTGTGGATGAGAAAAAGAGCCGTGGTGCGGCGATCAACCAAGCCAAGCAGGCCATTGAAGCTGCGCTGACGGCGCGGCGCCAGGCCCTTGCCGACGCCGAACTGGAAGTTCAGTTGAAGGCAGAGGCGCTGGATGTGACCCTGCCCGGTCGCCAGCGCGGCCAGGGTGGTTTGCATCCTGTCAGCCTGACGCTGGAGCGCATTGAGGCCATCTTTGGCTCCATGGGCTTCGAGGTGGCCGAGGGCCCCGAAATCGAGTCCGACTGGTTCAATTTCACGGCATTGAATACGCCAGAAGACCACCCTGCGCGCTCCATGCACGACACCTTCTATGTGGAGGGTGGCAGCGACAAGGCGCCGAACCTGTTGCGCACGCACACCAGCCCCATGCAGATTCGCCACGCGGTGCAGCATGTGAAACGCCACCGCGCAGCGATCGACAACGGCACGGGAATGCCCGAAATCCGCGTGATCGCACCCGGACGCACCTACCGGGTGGACAGCGACGCCACGCATTCGCCCATGTTTCACCAATGCGAAGGTCTTTGGATTGGCGAAAACGTGAGTTTCAAGGACCTGAAATACGTGTTCACCGACTTTTGCCGCACGTTCTTTGAGTCGGAAGACCTGGTGCTGCGTTTTCGCCCCAGCTTCTTTCCGTTCACCGAACCCAGCGCCGAGATTGACATCCAGTTCCAGAGTGGCCCGTTGGCTGGCCGCTGGCTGGAGGTGGCGGGTTCCGGTCAGGTGCACCCCAACGTGGTGCGCAACATGGGGCTCGACCCTGAGCGCTACATCGGCTTCGCCTTTGGCATGGGCCCTGACCGCCTGACCATGCTGCGTTACGGTGTGAACGACTTGCGCCTGTTTTTTGACGGTGATATCCGTTTCTTGTCCCAGTTCAGATAGCCACCGGCGCTCCTGGGCGCAAACCTGGGGCCTGGCCGAGCGGGTCTGCGGTGTTCTGGATGCAGGCCCTTGCTGTGCCTACTTGTGTTCAAGTTTGTTGAGACTTTTCCATGCAATTTCCCGAGTCCTGGCTGCGTGCCTTTTGCAATCCACCCCTGACCAGCCAGCAGCTGGCCGATACCCTGACCATGGCCGGTCTGGAAGTCGAAGAGCTGGAACCTGTCGCGCCGCCGTTCACCGGTGTGGTGGTGGGCCGCATTTTGGAAGCGGTGCAACACCCCAACGCCGACCGCCTGCGCGTATGTCAGGTCGATGTGGGGCAGGCGCAGCCGCTCAGCATCGTGTGCGGCGCTCCCAATGCGCGTGCGGGCATCTTGGTACCTTGTGCCACTGTGGGCGCTGCGCTGCCAGCAGGTGAGGACGGCAAACCGTTCCTGATCAAGCTGGGCAAGCTGCGCGGCGTGGAGAGCCAGGGCATGCTTTGCTCGTCCAAAGAACTGCATTTGGCCGACGACCGCGGTGGTCTGCTGGAGTTGGCCCCTGATGCGGTGGTGGGGCGCAACATCCGTGAGCAACTGTTGCTTGACGACATGCTGTTCACCTTGAAACTCACGCCCAATCTGGCGCATTGCCTGAGCGTGTACGGGATCGCCCGCGAGGTGGCGGCACTCACCGGTTCGCCGCTGGTTGAGCCCACCTTTGTGCCAGTCTCCATCACCCTCAATGACCGTCTCCCGGTGAGTGTGTCGGCCCCCGATCTGTGTGGGCGGTTCACTGGCCGCATTGTGCGCGGTGTCAACACCCGCGCCACCACGCCCGCTTGGATGGTGGACCGCCTGGCCCGCTGCGGCCAGCGCAGCGTGTCGCCGCTGGTCGATATTTCCAACTACGTGATGTTCGAGCTGGGCCGACCATCGCACATTTTTGATCTCGACAAGATCCACGGTGGCTTGCAAGTGCGTTGGGGTCGCGAGGGTGAAAAGCTCAAACTGCTCAACGGGAACACCGTAACCCTGGACGCCCAGGTGGGTGTGATCGCGGATGAGCAATCCGTTGAATCGCTGGCCGGCATCATGGGTGGCGACGCCACCGCCGTGTCCGACGACACGCAAAACATCTTTATTGAGGCCGCTTTCTGGTGGCCCAAGGCGATTGCAGGTCGGTCGCGCCGTTTCAACTTCTCTACCGATGCGGGCCATCGGTTTGAGCGTGGTGTCGATCCATCGACCACCGTGGAGCACGTCGAACGCATCACCCAGCTGGTGCTGGACATCTGTGGTGGCCAGGCTTCGCTGCTAGACGATCAAACGCTCAACGTGCCCAAGGCAGAGCCTGTGACGCTTCGCGTTGCAAGGGCCGTCAAGGTCATTGGCATGCCGCTCACGCAAACGCAATGCGCGGGTGCGCTGAGCCGCCTGGGCCTGGCCGTGAGCGAAGGCGAGGGCACCGTGACTGTGACGCCGCCCGCTTACCGCTTTGATCTACAGATTGAAGAGGATCTGATTGAAGAGGTGGCGCGGGTCATTGGTTACGAGCAGCTGCCCCACACGCCACCGCAGGCACCCATCACCGCTAAAATTCGGCCGGAGGCCCAACGTGGACACTTCGCGGTGCGTCGCCAGCTCGCCCAGTTGGGCTACCAGGAAACCATCAACTTCAGCTTCGTTGACGAGCGCTGGGAACGGGAATTGGGCGGTAACGCCGACCCGATCAAGCTGCTGAACCCCATCGCCAGCCAAATGAGCGTGATGCGCTCTACCCTGCTGGGCAGCCTGGTGGCTGCGCTCAAATTCAACTTGGACCGGCGTGCCGACCGTGTGCGCCTTTTTGAAGTGGGGCGTGTTTTTCGCAAAGACCCGACCGTGCAGGACAGCGACACCAGCGTGGCCGGCTTTGACCAGCCCATGCGCGTGGCAGGTTTGTGCTTTGGCCCGGTGGACGCCTTGCAATGGGGCTCACCCGAGCGCGCGGCCGATTTCTTTGATGTCAAAGGCGATGTTCAGTGCCTGCTGGCGCCGCTGCGGCCCACGTTCCGTGCTGCAGAGCACGCTGCGCTGCATCCTGGCCGTTCGGCCAGCGTCTGGCTCGGCGAGCAGTGCATTGGCCACGTCGGTGAACTGCATCCCAAATGGCGGCAAGCCTACGAACTGTCCCATGCGCCAGTCATGTTTGAACTGGACCTGAACGCCGTGCTCGGTCGGCCTGTGCCCGTTTTCCAGGCCGTCAGCCGCCACCAGGCGGTGGAGCGCGATCTGGCCATTGTGGTGAAAGAAGCCGTCACATACGCAGCGGTGGTCGACGCCATTCGTGCGCCTGCCAGCCCCTGGTTGCGCGATGTGGTGTTGTTTGATGTGTACCGACCCAAGAAACAAGTGCACACCGAGAACACGGCTGCTTCGTTGGCTGCAGACGAAAAAAGCCTGGCTGTGCGACTGGTGCTGAACCGTGACGACGCTACACTGACCGAGGACGAGATTGAAGGCGCTGTGAGTGCGGTGCTGGATTCGCTGGCCCAGCGCGTTCTTGCCCGCTTGCGCGCCTGATAATTTGTTTGGAGAAACCCTGCATGGAACTCGCTGTTGAGAGTCTAGAAACCCCGGCCTTGACCAAGGCCCAGCTCGCAGAGTTGCTGTTTGACCAGATCGGGCTCAACAAGCGCGAATCCAAAGACATGATCGATGCCTTTTTCGATCTGGTCACCGACAGCCTGGTTGAAGGCACCGACGTGAAAATTTCTGGCTTTGGCAATTTCCAGATCCGAACCAAGGCACCGCGCCCTGGCCGAAACCCGCGAACGGGAGAGCCCGTGGCCATTCAAGCCCGTCGGGTAGTCACTTTTCATGCCAGCCCCAAGCTCAAGGAGCAGGTACAAACGGCCATCATCGGCGATTGAGTTTGTGTTTTCTTCTGCATTTTTTGGGGTTTTGAACATGCAGATTGGTTACTTCTAACGGCCAGATTTATCGAAGCACACGAGCATCACATTCCCTTGACTTCAGCGCTTCACAAACCCAAATCGCAGCAACGCTTTTTTACTTGCTGAGCAATATAAATGCCCCTGTTGTGCTCATATTTTCGACGCGCATCCACGGTATTTGGATGCTGTGAGTCCCCACAGTTGGCGCACACAGGCGTGGTCGCACCGTTGGGGCTGCGGTTGATGGGGCTGATCTCCATGGTTTGCGCCCTGTTGTTCGCGTCCGGGACTGCGTCTGCGGCTCCAGCGTCTTGGCGGAACATGGCCTTCTTTTACGGTGCCGACATCCCTTGGGAGACCCTGGGCGCTTTTGACGCGGTGGTTGTCGAGCCTGACCATGTGGACGAGGCTGGTTGGTCGCATCGCCTGAATCCGATGACCGATGTGGTGGCTTATGTGGCGTTGGGTGAGGTTCAGCCCTCGCGCGCTTTCTTCAAAGACATCCCACCCGCTTGGTTGCTTGGGGACAACAAGGGTTGGGGCTCGCGCGTTGTCGATCAGGCTTCGCCCGAGTGGCCCAGTTTTTTCGTCGATCGCATTGTGGGCCCCTTGTGGGCGAGGGGCTTTCGCAGCTTATTTTTGGATACGTTGGACTCTTACCAGCTTGTGGCACGAACGCCTGAAGCTCGTGCAGCGCAAGAAGCGGGCATGGTTCGCGCAGTGCGTTTGCTCAAGCAGCGCTACCCGCAAGTCCAACTGGTGTTCAACCGGGGCTTTGAAATTCTGCCGGAGCTGCACACAGAGGTCAGTGCGTTGGTGGTTGAATCCATGTACCAAGGCTGGAATGCCGAGCGCCAAGCCTACCAAGTGGTGCCTGAGGCTGACCGACAATGGCTGTTGCCCCACCTTCTGCGTGCCCGGGACGACTGGCGGCTGCCTGTGGTGGTGATTGATTACGCGCCGCCCGAGCAGCGCGATCAGGCGCGCGAACTGGCCCGACGCATTCAGAGCATTGGCTTTATCCCTTACGTCAGTGTGCCCTCGTTGGATGCGGTGGGCGTTGGCCCGGTGGAGGCTGTGCCTCGCGAGGTGTTGGCCCTGCACGACCAGCATGGTGGCTGGGATACCATCTCTCAGCACGAGATTCACCGCCTGGGCGAAATGCCCTTCAATTATTGGGGCCTCAGCCACAGTTATGTAGCCCTGCACGACAGTGCTGGAATGACTCGGGCTGCGGCTCAACCGCTGGCAGGGCGCTATGCAGCGGTGCTGGTGTGGTCTGGCGTGGCTGACATGGCTGGTAATGCCGCGCTGGGCCAGGTGGTCAAGGCCGCGCTGGCTCAAGGCGTGCCGTTGTTGTTCATGGGTGAATTGCCAGAAGCTTCTGACTGGTTGCTTTGGGGTCTGGGCGGCTGGGTCGAACCCGACGAAGATCCACCGATACCTTGGGTTTGGTCGAGACCCAACGGAACGGCGGCATTTGAGTTTGATCCTGAGGTGCCCGCGCAATGGCTTGGTGGTGTGCAGGCGCCGGAGGGTTCGACAGTCTGGCTGCGTTTGAACGCTGGCGAGGTGAGGACCGACGCGGTAGCCGTGACACCCTGGGGTGGTTTTGCGCTGGACGAGGTGAAGATCCGCCGCCTACCGGGCAACTTGGGTGAACGCTGGGCCATTGACCCCATTGCTTTTGTAGCGGCTGCACTGCGTTTGTCACCAGACTGGCCGGTACCCGAACTCACCACCGCTGCCGGTCGCCGAATGGCACTGATCCACCACGACGGTGACGGTTTTGCAAACCGGGCCGAACTGCCGGGAGCGCCGCTGGCCAGCGAGGTGATGCATGAGCAGTTTCTGCAGCGCTACCGCTTGCCCACCACGGTGTCTTTCATTGAGGGTGAAGTTTCGCCTCAGGGGCTGTTTGCTGCGCTGGCACCGCAGCTCAAGACGGTCGCCCGGCGTATGGCAGCGTTGCCGCATGTGCAACTTGCCACCCATACTTGGGGCCACCCTTTCTTCTGGGGTGCTTTGGAGCGTGGCGAGCAGGCCGACCGAGGCTACGGTGTGGCACTGCGGCTGCCGGGTTACAGCTTTGATGTGGAGCGTGAAATCGTTGGCTCTGCTCGATTTATTGAGAAAGAGTTGGCACCGCCGGGCAAGAAGGTGAGGTTGCTGCTGTGGAGCGGCGACACGAATCCACTAGAAAAACCGTTGGCAACAGCAGCGCACGCTGGCTTGCTCAATATGAACGGTGGCAACACCTGGCCTACCCAGC
>JAUXXN010000337.1 GCA_030684755.1 Hydrogenophaga sp. | reverse complement strand
GCTGGGTCTTTCAGCGCCTCCCACATGTAGTCTTTGAAACCCACGGGGGCGCCCAGCTTGAAGCCGGTGCGGTGGTCAAACGCGGCAATGGGGTTGCGCGTCATGCTCTCGGTGCCCACCACCAGTGCGGCGTCGCAAGCGCCACCCTGGATGTGTTCGCCCGCTTGGCGAAACAGCTCAAAGCCGGTGCCACAAATGCGCTGCGCCATGAGGGCGGGTACTTCCACCGGCACACCGGCGTACAGCCCGATGTGGCGGGGCAGAAAAAACTGGTCAAAGTCGCCAGGCGCCATGTTGCCCGCCACCACTGATCCAATATGTTCACCCGGCACGCCCGCACGCTTGAGCGCTTCACGGGCGGCTTTAATGCCCAGGTCGGTGGGCGAAATGTGGCCCAGCGATCCGCAGTAATCCACCATGGGGGTGCGCACGCCGTCCAAGATGTGGACATCGGTGAACGCGTTGAAAAAGCCTTTGCTTGTCATGGTGGGTACTCTCAGACGGTGGGTTTCAAGATGTAGTGCAGTTCATCCGCATGCAGCTTGGCTACGGTATCGGCCCGGTGGGAAAGTACGGCGCGCTGGTTGATGGAGCCTTTGTCGGTGATCTCGCCACGGTCGATGGTGGGTGGGTCGGCCAGCAGGCACATGCGGGCGATGCGGTTGGCGCTGCCAGTGGCGGCGCTGGCCAGGTCGTTTACCACGTTTTGAAAGTGCGCCAGCACAGCTGGGTGGTCCAGCACCTCGTGCATCGACACGTCAGCGCCCAAGCCGCTCAGGCTGCGCACTGCCGGGGTGGGGAACACCATAGCGCCCACTTCTTTCAGGTTGATGCCCGTCAACACAGCGTCTTGGATGAAGGGCGCACCGGCGGCAATGATCTTGGCGCGCAGCGGGCCCACGCTGACAAAGGTGCCGGTGGCGAGCTTGAAGTCTTCGGCTATGCGGCCATCAAACTTCAGGCCTTGGTGGATGTCGGTTTCATCAATCCACTTCACCGCGTCGCCGGTTTTGAAGAAACCTTCTTCATCAAAGGCATCGGCGGTCTCGGCGCTCTGGCGCCAGTAGCCGGGCGTGATGTTGGGGCCTTTGTAGCGCACCTCGGTTTTGCCGTCGGTGTCCACCAGCTTCAGATCCATACCGGGGGTGGGCAGACCCAAGTCGCCAGCTCTCACATTGGGGCTGGTGACGAAGATGCCAAACGGGCCAGACTCGGTCATGCCCAGGCCGGTGCCCATGACGATGCGCTCGCCGATCTCATGCTCGGCGCTCTCAAACAGGCTGTCCCACACCGGTTGGGCCAGCGCCGCACCGGCGTAGAAAAACATTTTCACGCGCGACAACAGCGTTTTGCGCAGCAGGCGGCCCTCATCGGTGGGTGCCTTCATGGCGTGGGCTATGGCTTCGAAGCCCGTGGGCACGTTGAAGTACACCGTGGGCGCGATCTCGCGCAGGTTACGCAGCGTTTCTGCCATCAGCGCGGGCGTGGGCTTGCCGTCGTCAATGTAGAGCGTGCCTCCTTGGTAGATCACCATGCCAAAGTTGTGGTTGCCGCCAAAGGTGTGGTTCCAGGGCAACCAGTCCACCAATACCAGCGGTGTTTCGTTCAGCACCGGCATGGATTCGGCCATTTGCTGCTGGTTGGCGCACCACATGCGTTGGGTGTTGATGACGGCCTTGGGCAGTTTGGTGGAGCCCGATGTAAACAAGAACTTTGTGATGGTGTCTGGCCCGGTGGCCGCCATGGCTTCGTCCACCGCAGGCGTGGGTTCGGTGTCCAGCAAGGCGGCAAACGAGGTGGTGTTGCGGCCAGGCACGGTGCCTTGTGTGCAAACCAATTCCACGTCGTCGCCCAGCGTGGCGAGCATGGCGCGGGCGTAACGGTTGGCATCGCTGGCAAACACCAGGCCAGGTGTCAGCGTTTTCACCACGTGGTGAAGCTTTTCAAAGTCTTGGCTGATCAGCGAATAGGGTGGCGATGTGGGGCAATAGGGAATGCCTGCGTACAGGCAACCCATGGCCAGTAAGGCGTGTTCTAGGTCGTTTTCGCTCAAGATGAGCACCGGTCGCTCGGTGCTCAGGCCTCGGTCGAGCAAACTTTGGCCAATGCGCCTGGCCGCGTCCAGTGCCTGCGCAAAACTGATATGGCTCCAGTCGCCGGTGCTGCCGTCGGCGTTTTTAACCCGACGGGCAAACAGAGTCTGGTTAGGCCGTTCATTTGCCCAGTGAACGAGCCGATCTGTGATGCGTTCGGGGTAGGGCGGCAGGGGGTTGTCGGCACACAGGTAGTGAACGCCCGTCTCGCCGTCTCTCAAAACGGCACGGGTCACACCGAAAGTCAGGGGGCGGTATTTCGCAGTGCTCATGTTGTCTCCATCTGTTTATCGGTTCGTCATCAAGGCGCAGGCGGCCCTGGGCATGTTCGAAAAAGTGGTGCGTTAGCTTTTCACTTTGGCAGCCTTGCCTTCTAGGAAGGCGCGCACACGTGCTTTGGCTTCTGGGGCGCTTTGAGCAATGGATGCCATCAGCGCTTCGGTAAACAAGCCGTGGTCGCTGGGTTGCTCCGCAATGCGCGGCAGGGCGTGCATCAGCGCGTAGTTGGTCAACGGTGCGTTGGTGGCGATGCGCGTGGCCAGTTCCAGGGCTTTCTCCAGCGCGGTGCCGGTGGGCACCAAATACTGCGCCAGGCCAACGCGCTCGCCGTCGGCGGCGTTGTACACGCGGCCTGTGAACATCATGTCGGCCATGCGGGCTGCGCCGATGAGCTTGGGTACGCGAACCGAGCCACCGCCGCCCACAAAAATTCCGCGCGTTCCTTCGGGCAGGGCAAAAAATGTGGATTCGTCGGCCACGCGGATGTGGCAAGCGCTGGCCAACTCCAGCCCGCCGCCCACGACCGCGCCGTGCAATGCGGCCACCACGGGCACCGTACCTTTTTCAACGCAGTCCAGCGCAGCGTGCCACATGCGCGAATGCAAAACGCCTTCGCCAGCGTCGCGTTCGCTCAGCTCAGACAAGTCAAGACCGGCGCAAAAGTGGTCGCCATTGCCATGAATGACCGCAGCGCGCACACTTTTGGGCAGGTTTTGAAAAACGTCCCGAATGGCCAAGATCAGACCATCGTTCAGGGCGTTGCGCTTGGTTGCGCGGTTGAGCGTGATCAGAGCCACTTCGGATTGCTCGCCATGCAGGCTCAGGCTCAAGTCGGGGTTGTTGGTGGTCATGGTGGTCAGGTTAAATCCGTCTTGTTAAGTGAAGGTATTATTGTTATAAATAATAACTAAATCAAGTTCCGAAACAATTTTCTTGCCCCGTATTTACCCTAGGACCTGAGACACCATGGACCACAAAAACCTGATCGCGATCGATATTCACACCCATGCTGAGGTGAGCTGCCGCAACCCTTTTGACAACTACGGCGAGGAGTACGACCGGGCCGCTGACAAGTACTTTGGCAGTAACTTGCGGCCCACCATTGCCGAGACCGTTGCTTACTACCGCGAGCGAAAAATCGGCTTGGTGATGTTCACTGTTGACAGTGAAAGCCAGCTCGGCCGACGCCGTATTCCCAACGAAGAAATCGCGCAGGCCGCGCGCGAGAACAGCGACATGATGATTGCCTTCGCCAGCATCGATCCCCACAAGGGAAAGATGGGTGCGCGCGAAGCCGAGCGCTTGATCAAGGAAGAGGGCATCAAGGGCTTCAAGTTTCACCCCACGGTGCAGGGCTTCCACCCCTACGACAAGATGGCCTGGCCTATTTATGAGGTGATCAACGCGCACAAGCTGCCGGCCATTTTTCACACCGGGCACAGCGGTATTGGCAGTGGCATGCGCTGCGGCGGCGGCCTGCGGCTGGAATACAGCAACCCCATGCACTTGGACGACGTGGCG
>JAUXXN010000158.1 GCA_030684755.1 Hydrogenophaga sp. | reverse complement strand
GGAATGCCCGGTTGGTAGGGCGTCACCAGGCTGGTGGTGATGCGGCCTTCCAGCTCATCGATCGGCACCCTCTCGGTGGTGCGCTGGGCGATGTGCGCAAACGCATCGGTGGGCTTCATCGCGGGCGTGAGGTCGCTCAGGTACATCTCAGTGGTGAGGCGGGCAATGTCGTACTTGGCGTACAGCGTATGCACGTGCTGACACAGGTCACGCAGGCCCATTTGCTCATAGCGCGGGTACTTTTGGCAGAACTCGGGCAGGATGCGCCACATGGGCTGGTTCTTGGCGTAATCGTCTTTGAATTGCTGCAAAGCGGTCAGCAGCGTGTTCCAGCGGCCCTTGGTAATGCCGATGGTAAACATAATGAAAAAGCTGTACAAACCCGTTTTTTCCACCACCACACCGTGCTCAGCCAGAAACTTGGTAACGATGGAGGCGGGAATACCTTCGGGTTCAAAGCGGCCATCTAAATTCAGACCCGGGGTGACGATGGTCGCCTTGATCGGATCAAGCATGTTGAAGCCCGGCGCCATGTCGCCAAAGCCGTGCCATTCTTTGGCGGTGGCTTGCGAGCCTGCGGGATCGGGGTTGAGCACCCAATCGATGGCCTCGCCCATGCCCTCATCGGCCAAATCGTCCGGCCCCCAGACCTTGAACCACCAGTCGTCGTCGCCAAACTCGGCGTCAATCTTGCGCATAGCGCGGCGGAAATCGAGCGCTTCAAAAATACTTTCTTCCACCAAAGCGCGGCCACCGGGCGGCTCCATCATGGCTGCGGCCACATCGCAGCTGGCGATGATCGCGTACTGCGGGCTGGTGCTGGTGTGCATCAAATAAGCCTCGTTGAAGAGGTGGCGGTCAAGCATGACGTGTTGCGAGTCTTGCACCCACACATGGCTGGCCTGGCTGATGCCAGCGAGCAACTTGTGGATGGACTGCGTGGCATACACCACCGATTCCAGCGGGCGCACACGCTTTTTTCCCATGGCATGGAAGTTGCCGTAGAAGGGATGAAACGCCGCGTGGGGCAGCCAGGCCTCGTCAAAATGCAGGTTGGCCACATAGCCATCCAGCATTTCCTTGATGGCTTCGGTGTTGTAAAGCACGCCGTCGTAGGTGGACTGGGTCAGGGTGAGCACACGCGGTTTCACAGTGTCGGCATCCACGCCAGCCAGCAACGGGTTTGCCCGAATTTTGGCCTTGATGGCCTCAATCTCAAATTCGCTCTGCGGAATTGGGCCGATGATGCCGTAGTGGTTTCGCGTGGGCTTCAAAAAGACGGGGATGGCGCCCGTCATGATGATGCTGTGCAAGATGGACTTATGGCAGTTGCGGTCCACCACAACCACATCGCCAGGCGCCACCGTGTGGTGCCAGACCATTTTGTTGCTGGTGCTGGTGCCGTTGGTCACGAAAAAGCAATGGTCGGCATTGAAAATGCGCGCCGCATTGCGCTCGCTGGCGCCAATGGCACCGTTGTGGTCCAGCAGCTGGCCCAGTTCTTCCACCGCGTTGCATACGTCGGCGCGCAACATGTTTTCACCAAAGAACTGATGAAACATCTGACCTACCGGACTCTTCAAAAACGCTACACCGCCGGAATGGCCAGGGCAGTGCCAGGAGTACGAGCCGTCTTCGGCGTAATCAAGCAGCGCCTTGAAAAACGGCGGCTGAATGCCTTCTAGGTAGCTTTTGGCTTCACGGATGATGTGTCGCGCCACAAACTCGGGCGTGTCCTCAAACATGTGGATAAAGCCGTGCAACTCGCGCAGGATATCGTTGGGCAGATGGCGGCTGGTTTTGGTTTCGCCGTAAATGTAGATCGGTACGTCCGAGTTTTTCCAGCGCACCTCTTCAATGAACTTGCGCAGGTTGAGTACCACCGGGTCCAGGTCGGCACCGTGGCTGAACTCTTCGTCGTCAATCGACAAAATGAATGCGCTGGCACGACTTTGCTGCTGGGCAAACTGGCTCATGTCGCCGTAGCTGGTCACGCCCACCACTTCAAAGCCCTCGGTTTCGATGGCCTGGGCCAATGCGCGAATGCCCAGACCCGAGGTATTTTCAGAACGGAAGTCCTCGTCAATGATGACGATGGGGAAACGGAATTTCATGGAAATCTCCAGCCTTGCTAGGGGCACTCAGATGAGAAAAAAGGGCAGTTAAAAATGCACGGCAGCCAAAAGTGGCAAAGCAGCCGCGAAGTGTACGGAAATCAAGAGCATGAACCCGGTGCAAACAGGGCTTTTGTCGCAGAATGTGGCGCAAGCCTGACATTTCACCTCAGTCATAACAGTCTGGGCTACTTTTTAATTTTCGTTCCTGAAGCTGGAGTTATTTATGTCAGATTCAACCATCTGGTGGCTGCTGGTCGGTTCGGCCGTTGCCCTAGAGCTGTTCACAGGCACCTTTTATTTGTTGATGCTGGCCCTGGGTATGGCCGCAGCTGCTGTGGCGGCCCACGCTGGCGCTGGCACTGCGCTGCAACTGATTTGTGCAGCCGGGGTGGGCACCGCTGCTGTGGTGGGCTGCTATGCCATCAAAAAGCGCAATCCAGCCGACCCATCGGTACGTTCCTTGCGCAGTGTCAACTTGGATGTGGGCGAAATTGTTCAAGTCGAGGAGTGGAGGTCTGATGGCACAGCCAGCGTGAAATACCGAGGTGCGCAATGGAGTGTGGTGCAGCGTCCGGGCAACGCCCCTGCGCCTGGGGCATACCGCGTCACCGAACTGGTCGGAAACCGCCTTCTGGTCGAAAAAGTCTGAGTGTCGGCGCCCAAACGCGCCCACGACACAAAACTCGGCTACCCTGCCCTGACCATTCACCCCTTTTTATAAAGTTTGCACGCCATGGAAATTGCCATACTGTTGTTCGTTGTTGCGGCCATCTTCATCACCCGGTCCATCAAGGTGGTGCCCCAGCAAAACGCCTGGGTGATTGAGCGACTTGGCAAGTACCACGGTTCGCTCGCTCCAGGTTTGAACTTCCTAGTGCCCTTCATTGACAGGGTTGCTTACAAGCACAGCCTGAAGGAAATTCCGCTGGACGTGCCCAGCCAAGTTTGTATCACGCGGGACAACACCCAACTGCAGGTGGATGGCATCTTGTACTTTCAGGTCACCGACCCGATGCGTGCCAGCTACGGCTCGTCGAACTACATCATGGCGGTCACGCAACTGGCGCAAACCTCGTTGCGCTCGGTTATCGGCAAGCTTGAACTGGACAAAACCTTTGAAGAACGCGCCATCATCAACTCCCAAGTGGTTCAGGCGATTGACGAAGCTGCGTTGAACTGGGGCGTGAAGGTGTTGCGTTATGAAATCAAAGATCTCACACCACCCAAAGAAATTTTGCTCGCTATGCAGGCTCAAATCACCGCGGAGCGTGAGAAGAGAGCGTTGATCGCTGCTTCCGAAGGCCGCCGCCAGGAACAGATCAACATCGCCACCGGTGAACGCGAAGCCTTCATTGCTCGCTCTGAAGGCGAGAAGCAGGCCGCCATCAACAACGCCCAGGGTGAAGCTGCTGCCATCACCGAGGTAGCAAACGCCACTGCCTTGGCCATTGAGCGGGTTGCGGCAGCCATTCGCCAGCCTGGCGGCGAGTTGGCGGTGCAGTTGAAAGTGGCCGAACGCGCTGTCGATGCCTATGGCAAAGTCGCCGCCGACGCCCAAACGACCTTGATCGTGCCCAGCAACATGACGGAGGTTTCGGCGCTGATCACCTCGGCCATGAAAATGATTGGCACCACGAAAACAAATTGATTTCTCCAACTTTACTAAGCCATTAGGTAAGTATATTCACATATCAATCCAATTCCGGTAAAATGCCAGGATGAGCACAGAATTTGACACCAGACCTGTTTTCACCACCCGCCGCAAGGAACAGGAATGGATTCGAATGCAAGCGGTGAAGATGTATCGCAAGGGAATGTCGGCGGCAGACATTGCAGAGATTTTCGAAATCACGCCACGCGCGGTGCTGCAGTGGGTGGCGACCTTCATCAACTGTGGTCAGAACGGTCTGGTGGCCAAGAAGGTCTC